>DASVVM010000075.1:0-21814 GCA_036386555.1 Allosphingosinicella sp. | reverse complement strand
CTTCCTTTCCACCCTCACCGACCCCATCTGGCATAGGCTCGACGGGCGCGATTGACCTCAGGCCGCCGCGGCGCCTAATCCGCGCGGCCCTTTGCTGGAGAAAGCCATGGATATCCGCGTCTCCGGTCATCAGCTCGACACGGGAGAAGCCTTGCGGGAGCGGGTAAGCGCCCGGCTCGCCGCCGTCGCCGACAAATATGCGTCCCGGCTCGTCTCGGCCCAGGTGACGTTCGGCAAGGGGCCTCACGATCACGGCTTCACCTGCGAGATCCTGGCCTATGCGCCGCAGGGCGTGGTCCTCAAGGCCACCGACAAGGCGATGGCGGCCCCCGCGGCTTTCGAAGCGGCGATCGACAAGGTCGAAAAGCAGCTCCGCCGCCACTCGCGCCGGCTCAAGGACCATCACCCGCAGGCGGCGGCCGAACTCGCCGAGGCCGGCGGCTTCGGCTACCGACGAAGCGAAAGCGGGCCGCAAGACGAATAGAACAGGCGGGCGACTCCCGCTTTCCTCCATTTCTTTAAAGAGCGGCCGGGGGCGACCGCTTCGGTGAACCGATGAACGACATAACCGACATCCTCACGGTCGACTGCGTCGACGGCGGGATGAATGTTCCGAACAAGAAAAGCCTGTTCCAGCTGCTCGGCGCCGCCGCGGCGCGGCGCACGGGGCTCGATTCGAAGACGATCGTCGCGGCGCTCGCCGACCGGGAGAAGATCGGCTCCACCGGCTTCGGCTCCGGAGTCGCGATCCCGCATGGCCGGATCGAGGGCCTGAACGGCGTGTTCGGCTATTTCGCGCGCCTGGCCGCGCCGATCGACTTCCAGTCGGTGGACAACCTTCCGGTCGACCTCGTCTTCCTCATCCTGTCGCCGCCCGACGCCGGCGCCGACCATCTCAAGGCGCTCGCCTCCGTCAGCCGGGTGCTTCGCGACCGGGGCACGGTGGCCAAGCTCCGGGGCGCCCGCTCCCGGGACGCGCTGTTCGCTTTGCTGTCGGGAGTCGAAAGCCGCAATGCCGCCTGAGGCGGACGCCGGCGCGGCCGCCCATTACCGGGCGCTCGAGTCGCTCTATCGCCACGCGCCGGTCAACGGGCTCTTCGACTCGCGGCTCGAGATCGTCGAGAAGGGATTCGCCCGGATCCGCTTCGAAGTGCGCGAGCAGCTTTTCCACGCCGCCGGCGCGGCCCACGGCACGCTCTACTTCAAGATGATGGACGACGCGGCCTTCTACGCCTGCAACAGCCTCGTCACGGACCGATTCCTCCTCACCACCGCCTTCAACCTCCTGTTCACCCGCCCCTTGCGGGCCGGGACGGTGACGGCGGAGGGACGATGGACGAGCGGCAGGCGAAGGGTCCTGGTCGGCGAGGCGCGGCTGATCGATTCGCAAGGGGAGCTCGCCGCGAGCGGCACCGGCACCTTCATGCGATCCCACATCCCGCTGAGCGGGCTCAGCGGCTACGTGGCCTGATGGAGCCGCGAGTCGCCGCTTCGGTCCTGGCCGGCGCCCTGATTCGCAAGGCCGAGGGCGAAGGCGGGTTCGGAGCCGTGCTCGCCAAAGGCGATTCCACGGCGGGCTCGATCCTCGTCATCCTGCTGGAAAAAGGCGTTAATCCGCGCCTGTTCGAGCGCCTCCTGCAGCCCGACGGCCGCTACGCCTGGCAGGAGAGCGGAAGCCAACGTATTGAAAACTCAAAGGAAGTTCCGGAGTTCATCGCACGGCAAAGGCGCTTCGACCCGGATTCGTGGTTAATTGAACTGGATATCCCGTCTGCCGAACGGTTCGCCGCTGAAATGAACTCGATCGATTGACTCTGCTGCAGCGCACAACCTAGCTCCGACTCGTCCTTCGAGAGCGGGGGCCGTCACGAACCCGGGGTATGTGGGAGGGGGCGGCCACGCGAGACGGAAGGCGGTCCGGGATGCGCTTTTTTCTCCAGCATCCGGCTTGGGGCTGCTCGCCGCACTGATTTGAGATTGAATGAACCGCTTGCTTCGCGCCGCGTCCTTCGCGGCCGCCTCTTTCACATTCGTCTTCGGAGCCCCGTCTTTGGCCTGGGAGCTGACCGGGACTCCAGTCACCACCGAAATCTCCCCGGAGCCCGGAATCGGCGCTCCACCCCCGGCCGCCGCCGCCCCGCCGGTGGCCGCGGTCGAGCCCGCCCCGCCCGCCGCTGCGGAAAAGCCGGTCCGCCGCAACCTGGCCGAGCTGGTCGCCGACCATTCCAGCACCCAGGTTGCCGATGCGGAGCAGGAATGCCTCGCCGGCGCCGTCTATTTCGAGGCGAAGGGCGAGCCGCTCCACGGCCAGCTCAGCGTCGCCGAAGTGGTCCTCAACCGAGCCCGCTCCGGCCGCTTCCCGGCCTCGGTCTGCGGAGTGGTCAAGCAGCGCGGCCAATTCTCCTTCATCCGCGGCGGCCGCTTCCCGGCCATCGCCCGGACCTCGCTCGCCTGGAAGCGCGCCGTGGCGATCGCCCATATCGCCGTCCAAGACCTGGCCGACGGACCGGCGCCCAAGGCCCTCTTCTTCCACGCCAAAAGGGTCTCCCCGCGCTGGCGCCTGACCCGGGTCGCCGCGGTAGGGAATCACATCTTCTACCGGTAGGCTTAAAATCCTCCCCCCGGATTTCCGGGGGGAGGGGGACCGCGCGAAGCGCGGTGGAGGGGTTCTTGCAGACTCCGAAAGAGCCCCACCACCATGCTTTGCATGGTCCCCCTCCCCTGCAAATGCAGGGGAGAATTTAAGAGAAACGATTCTTCCGAGTCGCGCGCTTCCCCCCGTTCCCCATTCATTCTAACCTGGCCGGATGGCCGCCCGTCCGAGTCTCCAGCCGGAGCTTTGCTTCGCCGACGCCCCGCTCGCCGCCCAGGACGTGGCGCGCGGCGTCACCCGGCTGTTCTTCAACCGGGACATGTTCGCTTTGTGCGAGGTGCCGCTGCCCAACGGCCGGCGGGCCGACATGATGGCGATCGATTCGTCCGGCCTGATCACCATCGTCGAGATCAAGGTGTCGCGCGCCGACCTGATGGGCGACTGCAAATGGATCGAATATCTCGGCTATTGCGACCGTTTCTTCTGGGCGGTGCCGGCGAAGTTCGATCTCGCCCCGTTCGAGGCGCCGGCTTTCCACCCGGAGCTTTGCGGCCTCCTCGTCGCCGACCGCTACGACGCGGCGGTGGTCCGCGAAGCGCCGCTCCGCAAGCTGCCGGCGGCGCGCCGCAAGGCCGAGACTCTGCGATTCGCCCGGAGGGCGGCGAGGCGGCTGGTCGGGGATCTGGATCCCGGACTGGCGGGATTCGCCTGAATCGGGATGACGGTCAGCGCGTCGGCCCGGTGACCGGCTTGGTGGCCGCAACCTTGGCCTCGAGCATCTTCAGCACGGCGACGGCGCGCGGATCCTGCTTCGCATAATCGAGCGCCGACATTCCGGCGACATTGTCGGTGCGCCTGGGATCGGCTCGGCGGCTGAGGAGCAGCCGCACCAGCGGCACGTCGCGGCGCTGGGTGGCCAGGATGAGGGCGGTCTCGCCGCGGCCGTTGGGGACGTCGACGCCGGCCCGCTTGGCGAGGAGCTGCTCGACTCCTTCCAGCCAGCCGATCTGCGCGGCGAGGGTCAGCGGCGTATCCCCGCGATTGTTCTGGATGTCGGCCCGCGCCCCCTTGCCGAGCAGGAAGGCGAGCCAGTTGAGGTCGCGGCCGCGGACGACGATATGAAGAGCGCCTTCGCCATTGCTCCGGTCGCGGGTGTTGATGACCGTCGATCCAGGCTCGCTGACCAGGCTGGTCACCTTGTCGCCGTCGCGCTCCTTCACCGCCTTGATAAAGGTGAAGCTGTCGGAAAAAGTCTGCTGGGCCGAGGCCGGCACGGTGATCGCCAGGACCATCGACGCCGCCAGTGCGCGGCCGAACTTGTTGAACACTCTCGCTTCCCCGTCTCGACTTGTCGGCGCGTCTATAGCAAGACAAGGCTGCTTCCGCCATGAACGAAACCCGATTCCACCGCCTCCGGCCGATCCTTATCCTGTTGCTCGGGCTGGCACTCGCCGCCTGCTCGGGGGCGGCCGAGGAGCCGCCGCTCAAGGGGGCCTCGATCGGCGGGCCGTTCACCCTGACCAATCAGGACGGGCGCCCGGTGACGGAACGGGATTTCGCCGGCAAATATCGGATCCTGTATTTCGGCTTCACCCATTGCCCCGACGTCTGCCCGACGGATCTTGCGGTCATCGGCCAGGCCCTTCGCCGCTTCGAGGAGAGCGATCCGGCGCGGGCCGCGCGGGTGGCGCCGATCTTCGTCAGCGTCGACCCCGGGCGCGACACGCCGGCGGTGCTCAAGGAATATGTCGCGGCCTTCCACCCGCGCCTGGTCGGGCTCACCGGGACTCCGCGGCAGGTCGCCGACATGGTCAAGCGCTACGGCGCCTATGGGATGAAGGGCGATGCGACCGCGGGGGGCGGCTACAACGTCAACCACAGCCGGGTGGCGGAGCTGTTCGGCCCCGACGGCAAGCCGATCGCGCTCCTCGCCTACGACAGGGGCGCCGAAGCCGTCGCGGCCGAGCTCGACCGGTGGGTGAAGTGAATTTCTGGGAGAAGCCGCTTGCGTCCCTCGACCGGGCGGAATGGGAGGCCCTGTGCGACGGCTGCGGCAAATGCTGCCTGCACAAGCTTGAGGACGAGGACAGCGGGGCGATCCACCCGACCAACGTCGCCTGCCGGCTGCTCGACCGTCACAGCGGCCGCTGCACCAATTACCGCGGGCGCAAGGCCTATGTGCCGGACTGCGTCCGGCTGACCGCTTCCGGAGTCGGTGCGCTCGCCTGGCTGCCGTCGACCTGCGCCTACAGGCTTCGCTCCGAGGGCAAGCCGCTTCCCGGCTGGCATTATCTGGTTTGCGGCGACCGCGAG
Organism: Allosphingosinicella sp.; assembly: GCA_036386555.1. Taxonomy (GTDB): domain Bacteria; phylum Pseudomonadota; class Alphaproteobacteria; order Sphingomonadales; family Sphingomonadaceae; genus Allosphingosinicella. Next base: position 16,908 of record DASVVM010000075.1, on the reverse strand, counting down.
GCGGTTCACCGCGCGGGAATGTCGATCCGCGGCTGGACGGTGGCCGAGGAGGAGGCCGGCGACCTCGAGCATCATCTGGTCGAGCGTGAGCTTTGAGTTGAAGCTCAGCGTCTCGCCGACGGCCCGGGCGATTCGGCTCCGGGTCGACCGGCGCACCGGCGAGGTCGTCCTCACCATTCCCAAGCGTGTGTCCCGCCGGAAGGCCCTGGCCTGGGCGGACGGCCATCGCGACTGGATCGAAGCGCGGCTCGCGGAGGTCGCTCCGCCCCTGCCGCTCGCTGCGGGGGCCGACCTTCCTCTCTACGGCCGGCCGCACCGGATCGACTGGAAGCCGGACCGGCCGCGCACTCCTCGGGTCGAGGAGGGCCGGGTGGTGGTCGGCGGCCCCGAGGAAGGGCTGGAGGCAAGGCTCATGCGCTGGTTGAGGCGGCACGCGCTCGACACGCTTGCGGCGGAAACCGCCGAGTTTGCCGCCAGGGCCGGAGTGAAGGTGACCCGGATCGGAACCGGCGACCCCCTGTCCCGCTGGGGCAGCTGCTCAGCCACCGGTGGGATCCGCTACAGCTGGCGGCTCATCCTGGCGCCGGACTGGGTGAGGCGGGCGACGGTCGCCCACGAGGTCGCGCACCGGATCCACATGAACCACGGTCCCGATTTCCACGCCCTGGTCGAAACCCTGCTCGGTTCGGATCCGAAGCCCGCGCGGTCATGGCTGCGCCGCCACGGACCGTCACTCCATCGGATCGGAAGGGCGGTCTGAGCGGCGGTCGACCGGAGGGGCGAGGTCGGGGTCGCGCCGCCGCTCCTCGCGGCGCTCGCGCTCGCGCTCCCTCTCGCGCTCCCTGATCCGCTCGAAGCGGTCCCGCTCCCGATCGCGGTCGATCGCCCGGTCGATGAAGTCCTGGTCGAGCCTCTCCTCCTGATCGGGCAGGGGCTCGGCTTCGTCGCGGCGCGGCGGAAGCGGCTGGAACCCGCCTGAAGGGCCGCTTCCGTCCGGATTGACCAGAACGCCGTTGTCCGGCGCTTCGAACCAGGTTTCCTCGTCGGGCTCGCTCACCGCCCATTCGGGCATCTGGACCGCGATCTCGAAATTCTCGGCCGGCCGGTTGGCGACGGCGCGCTGCATGAAATCGTGGAAGGCCCGCGCCGGCGCCCGCCCGCCCTGGAGCCCGGGGATCGCCTTGTTGTCGTCGCGCCCCATCCAGATTCCGGCGGTGAGCCCGCTCGAGAAGCCGAGGAACCAGCCGTCCTTGTTGGAGGTCGTCGTCCCGGTCTTGCCGGCCACCGGGCGGCCGATCTGCGCCCCGCGGCCGGTGCCGGTCAGGACCGCCGCCTGCAGCAGGTCGGTCATCTGCGCCGCGACCCAGGGCGCGACCAGCACCCGGTTCTCGTCCGGCTGGTGCTGGTAGAGGATCTGGCCGTTGGCGGTGGTGACCCGCCTGATGCCGTAGGGCACCACCGCATTCCCCTTCGCCGCCACCGAGGCGAAGGCCCGGGTCATGTCGATCAGCCTCACTTCCGAGCTTCCGAGCGCCATGGACGGGTGGGTCACGACCGGGCTGGTGATTCCGAAGCGCTGCGCCATGTCGGCGACGGTGCGGAAGCCGACCTCCTGCGCAAGCCGGACCGAGACGGTGTTGATGGACTGGGCGAAGGCCTGGCGAAGCGGGACCTGGCCGGCGAAGCCGCCGTTGTTGTTCCTTGGGCTCCACCCGTTGATCTTGATCGGGGCGTCCACGACCATGTCGTCGGGCTTGTAGCCGGCCTCGATCGCCGCGAGGTAGACGAACAATTTGAACGAGGAGCCGGGCTGGCGGGTCGCCTGGGTGCCGCGGTTGTAGAGCGAGCGGACATAGTCGCGGCCGCCGATCATCGCGCGGATCGAGCCGTCGCGGTCGAGCGCGACGAGGGCCCCCTGGGCGCCCGCGGGCGTGGTCGCGTTGATCACCTGGTCGCCGAGCCGCTGCATGTTCGGATCGAGGGTGGTCCAGACGTCGATCGGCTCGACCGTCTCGTCGATCAGCGTATCGAGCTGGGGAAGCACCCAGTCGGTGAAGTAGCGGACGCTGTTCTGCTTCGGAGTCGCCACCGTCTGCACGTCCGCGGGCTCGGCGGCGGCGGCCATGGCCGGGCTGATGTCGCCATTTTCCTGCATCAGCCGGATGACGACGGCGGCTCGCCCTCGCGCCGCCTCGACGTCGGCGGTCGGGGAATAGTTGGACGGCGCCTTGACCAGGCCGGCGATGATCGCCGCCTCGGAAAGGCTCAGCGTCTTCGCCGAATGGCCGAAGAAGCGACGGGAGGCGGCGTCGATTCCGTAGGCGCCGCCGCCGAAATAGACTCGGTTGAGATAGAGCTCGAGGATCTGGTTCTTGGAGAAGCGCCGCTCCAGCGCCAGCGCGAGCACGCCCTCCCGCGCCTTGCGGCCGAAGGTGCGGCTGTTGGTGAGGAAGATGTTGCGGGCGAGCTGCTGGGTGATGGTCGAGCCGCCCTGGGTCCAGCGGCCCTTGGAGACCCTCACCTTGGCGGCCCGGGCGAGGCCGATCGGATCGACTCCGATGTGCGAGCGGAAGCGCTTGTCCTCCACCGCGACCATCGCGTCCTTCATGATGTCCGGTATCTGGTCGTAGCTCAGCCATTCGCCGAAGCTGGGCCCGAGCGCGATCAGCTCGGACCCGTCGGCGGCGCGCACCCGGATCATCTGGCCGAGATCGTCGCGGCGGACCAGCTCCTGGTAGCTGGGCAGCGAGCTCATCGCGACTCCGACCGCTACGACCAGGGCGACGAGGGCGATGAGCCCGCTGTACGACGCGATCTTGAGCGCGGTGATCAGCGTCCGGCGCAGGCGGGACGGCGGAGGAGAAGCATCACTGGCCATCGGGACCGGAGCCTAGGGCCGGACGGGTCGGGCGACAAGCGCCTCCACCGAACTCCCCTCCCTGGAAGGGAGGGGCCAGGGGTGGGTAGGCGAGCGTAGCGAGCCTTGTGCTGACTCGGAGTTTCGGCCGCCTTCGGCGGACCCACCCATGAGCCGGTGCGAACGTCCGCCGGACGTTCGCAGCCCTGTCCGGGGGACAGGGCGACCGGCTCATCCTCCCTTCCAGGGAGGGGAGCGTCGATCACTTCTTGGCCTTGAAGTCCAGCGAGGCGCTGTTGATGCAGTAGCGAAGGCCGGTCGGAGCGGGGCCGTCGGGGAAGAGATGGCCGAGATGGCCGTCGCATTTCGCGCAGCGCACCTCGACCCGGCGCATGCCGTGGCTCATGTCGGCATGCTCGCTCACCGTCGGGGCCGCCGGCTCGGTGAAGCTGGGCCAGCCGCTGCCGCTGTCATATTTGGAGGCGCTGTCGAACAGCAATTCGCCGCAGCCGGCGCAGCGATATTCGCCTTCCTCGTGATTGTCGACGTAGCGGCCGGTGAAGGCCGGCTCGGTGCCCGCCTCGCGGAGCACCCGATATTGCTCGGCGGTCAGCTTCTCGCGCCACTCCCGCTCCGACATCCGCCCGCGATCCTTTACCTCTTCCGCCATTGCGGCCTCATTCCTCGGCTGTCGATGAAGCCCCGTCAACGGTCCGGGACCGCAACAGGTTTCGCCGCATCAGAAGATAGACGGGAAGGCCGCTGGCAAGCAGGGCCCCGCCCCACAGGGTCGCCTCGCGGCCGGCCCCGTAGAAGGTCCACAAGGCGAACAGGGTCCCGCCGGTCGCTGTCGCCACCACCAGCGCCCCGCCGAGCTCCCCCCTGCTCCGGAGCACCAAAGCGGAGAGCGCCGCGAGCAGGTAGAGGACGAGGGTCGCCGCCGTCGCCAGCAGGATCATGAACTCGAACAGCGCCGCCATTCCCCGGCTCAGATTGCTTGCGATCAGGGCGCAGCTGAGCGCGCAGCCGAGGACGTGGCCGACATAAGGAGTCCCAGCCCGGTTGAGCTTGGCGAAGGCGGCCGGAAACACTCCGCCGCGCGCGAGCGTCAGCGGTACCTCCGCCTGCAGGAACACCCAGCCGTTGAGCGCGCCCAGCGCGCTGATCGCCGCGAACAGGGCGATGAGGCTCGCGAGGCCGGGCCCCGCATAGCGCGCGACCAGGTCCGCGAGCGGCGCGGAGGATTTGGCCGCCTCGCTCGTCGGAAGCAGCAGGAACACGGCCCAGGTCACCAGCAGATAGACGATCCCGGCCAGGAAGGTCCCGGTGAGCGTCGCGCGCGGCACCGTCCGCTGCGGGTCGCGGACCCGCCCGGCGGGCACTGTCGCCGATTCGAAGCCGAGCATCGCCCAGAGGGTGAGGGTCGCGGCCGCCGCGATCGACGAGGGCTGGAGCGGCGCCGGCGAAAGGCCCCCGGCCGCCTCCCCGTTCCCAGCCCATACGAACGCGGCGAGCGCGACGACTGCGATCAGGGGCACCAGCTTCAGGATCGTCGTCGCCACCTGGACCTCGCCGGAGGCCTTGGCGCCGCGGGTGGCGATCCAGGTGAACAGGATGACGAAGGCGGCCGCCGTCAGCGGGCCTGCATAGAAAGGCGCGAAGAAGGCGGGGGCGAGCGATGAGAGGTAGCTGACGGCGCCGATGGCCACGGCCGCGTTCGTCACCCAGGTCGAAATCCAGTAGCTCCACATGACGAAGAAGGCGGCCGGAGCGCCGAGCGCCGGACGGATATAGTCGTACGGCCCGTTGGCCTCCGGCAGGGCGCGGGCGAGCGCCGCGAAGACCTGCGCGAGGCACAGGCAGCCGGCGATCGTCACCAGCCAGCCCGCCACGGCGTTCGCACCGTAGGGGGCGAGGGAGGCGGGCAGCAGGAAAATGCCGGTGCCGATGACGTTGCCCATGACGAGGGCGAGGCAGATCCAGAAGCCGAAGGCGCGCCTGGGGGATTGCTCAGGATCGGCCATCGTCACCCCTCTTCGGGGGGGACATCGCGCCGAAGCCGTCCCCCGGACGGCTCCTTATGGGCGTGATGTGGTGCGGTCGAGAAGACTCGAACTTCCACGGCCTTTCGGCCACAGCGACCTCAACGCTGCGCGTCTACCAGTTCCGCCACGACCGCACGTCACTGCCCCCCGGAAAAGCTTCCGGGGCCGGTAGGAAGCGGGGCCTCTAGCAAAGGGCACGGAGCGAGGCAATGGCGGGGTTTGCATTGACCAAATCCTCCCCGGCATTTGCCGGGGAGGGGGACCATGCGAAGCATGGTGGAGGGGTCCTTTTCCACTCCAAAGAACCCCTCCACCGCGCTTCGGGCGGTCCCCCTCCCCGCGAAATCGCGGGGAGGATTTTAGAGAAGCCTACGCCTTCTTCCGCCCCTTCCCCTTCGCCGGCAGCGGCCGCATCACCCTGGCCAGAGCCATCTCGGCGACCTTCCGTCCCATCTCCTCGCCCGCCTCGTTGGAGAAGCGGTAATGGACCCCGCCATAGGTGCGCGAGACCGAGACCTCCTTCACCCATTCGTCCCAGCTCGGAAGCACCTGGATGATGCTGTTCGGGATCGAGCGGGAGTGGACCCGGACCCCGCCCGGCGGCGCCGCTCCGACCTCCGCCTTGAGCAGGGTCGCGATGGCGGCCGTGCCGCTGCAATGGGCGCAGGGATATTCGGGATGGTTGGGAGTCCCGATCAGCGGCTCCCAGGCGGGATCCTCCTGCGTAGTATCGTTGCCGTCGTCGGAGGCGTTGCGGATCGCGGTGATCGGCCTCCAGAAATTATAGTGGAGCTTGGCGTCGCCGGTGGCGATCCCGACGTCGTCGCCGACCATCGCCACGAGGGCGAACATCCGCGCATTCTCCACCGCCGAGCGCCCCTTGGCGTCGGCGATCAGGCGAAGGCTCGGAGTCATGTTGGGCGTGATCCGGTAGCGCGCCATCAGCGACTGCTGCGCCGTCCGCTCGGTGCTGGTCTTTCCGCCGAGCCGCTTGATCTCGTCGAAATCGCGCGCCCAGCGCTCGCTGGTCAGGGCGGGCGGAGGGGCCGGCCGCACCGAATCGTAGCTCGGTAGGATCCACGGTTTGAAGGTGAAGCTGTAGGGCTGGTAGACGGGCAGCTGGGTCGCGGTCCACATCCCCGCCGACGTGCGCGGGCGATAGGGAATTGGCTTGCGCGCGGAATCGAAGCCGCCGGCGGCGAGCGCGAGCTTCGCCGCCGCTTCGCCCACCGCCTTGCCCTTTTCGCGGGCGGCGGAGTCCGCGATTCCCAGCATGGTGACGTTGTAGCTGTCGTCGAGCCCGGCTTTCTGGCCCGGATAATGGGCGATCAGCACCTGATAGGCGGCGGTTGCGGCGGCGGCATCCTGCGATGCGCCCGGAGCCGCGGCGGCCATTCCGAGATAGGTTTCGTAGCGGCGGTCGATGGCGTTCAGGGCCTCGAACATCGCGATGGCGACCTGGGTCTGGGCGCGGTCATGCTCACCCGTGCGCGGCGCGTCGGCCGGCGGGGCGGCGGCGGTCCCGACCGCCTGGGCATAGTCGATCCATTCGCAGACCGTATCGGCCGACGCAGGCGCTGCGGCGGCCAGAGCGGCGCCCGCCGCCAGAAGCAGATATTTTCGCATTTCACTCCCCCGAAGACTCGTCCCCGGGGCGGAGCTTAGCAAAAAATCAGTAGAGGAACATCGGCATCCCTTCGATGCGCATCAAACGCGCACGATAGGTCAAGGGATCGTAGAGTCCGTCGACATCCACCGCCTTGCGCCCGCCGAGCAGCGTGTCGATCGGGACATGGCCGTAATTGCCGTCCCCCAGGGTCACCATCCGCGCCGTCTCGCCGCGCTGGAGGAGCTGGACGGCGAGTCCTCCGAAGGCGAAGCCGACCATCCGGTCCATCGCGTCCGGCTCTCCGGCCCGCATCAGATAGGCGAGCTCCTGGATGACGGTGCCGAAGCCGAGCCGCTCCTTGATCGCCCCGCCGAGACGCTGGCCGACGCCGCCCTCGCCGCGCTCGCTCGCGGACTTGGATAGCTCGGATCCGCCGTCCGCCTCGCCGCCGATCGTGGCGCCCTCGGAGATCACGCACATCGCGTAACCGGCCGGATTGGACGCCTTGTCGTCTGCGAGAAGCGGAAACAGGATGTCGAGATCGGCGGGGACTTCCGCGATGACGGTCCGGTCGACCTGGGCGAGGAAGCCCGACAGCAAGGCCGTCTCCCCGCTGCGCCGGCCGAACAGTTCGACGACCCCGATCCGCTCGTGGCTCTCGACGGTGGTCCTGAGCGCATTGATCGCTTCGACCGAGCGGCTGACGGCGGTCGAGAAGCCGATGCAATAATCGGTGCCGAAGACGTCGTTGTCCATCGTCTTGGGGATCGAGACGACCGCGACCCCCTGCGTCGCCAGATGGGCGGAGAAGCGCAGGGTGCCGTCGCCGCCCAGAGTGATCATGGCGTCGATTCCGAGCCTCGAGAGCGTCTCCAGCACCCGCTTCGTCTGGTCGCCCTCGACAAGCGTCCGCGGGTCAGTCCGCGAAGTGTGGAGGATGGTCCCGCCCATCCGGTCGATTCCGCGGACGCCCTCACGGGTGAGCGGGAGGCTGTTGGCGGCGATGCTGGCCTGGTCGGAAGGGTCGATCGCCAGAACGCCCTCCCAGCCCCGGCGGAAGCCGGTGACCTGCCAGCCGAGAGCGTCGGCCGACAGGGTGATGGATCGGATGCAGGGGTTCAGGCCGGGTACGTCGCCCCCGCCGGTCAGAACGCCGACGCGCATGTTCAGGCCGAGCCGGAAAAGTCGACGTTCACCTTGCCGTCGTCGCCGGTTGGCACGTCCATCTCCGCGCTGTTGAAGATCGCGCTTTGCCCGGGCTGAAGCTCCGAGACGGGCGGCGAGATCGACCAGCCGTAGACGGCCTTGCCCGAAGGATCGCGGACTTCGGCTCGAAGCTGCGGAACGCGCTGGACCGAGCTCGTCGGGTTGGTGATTCGTCCCGTCACGCTCAGCAACGCATTTCCGCTTGCCAGGGGTTCCTTCCTGGCCTTGATCTCGGTCAACTTGAGTGGAGTGGAATCACCCCCCAAAGCGATGTCGACTCCGAGCTCGGGCAGTCCGAACGAGTAGACCGCCGCCGTCGCCGCCAGCATCAGGGCGGCCGCGCCGATTGCGACGATCGTCCACATCCGCGCCGGATTCCGCCGCGGGCGAAACGGCGGCCCATGGGCGAAGGCATCGTAATTTTCCGGTTCCGCCGGCGGGGCCGGCCCCAGCATGGATGCCGCGGGCCGCGCCGGCGCAGGCTCACGCAGCGGCGGCGGCGGCGGGGATTGCGGCGGGGGCGTGGCCTGCCACTCGGCGGTGCTTCGCGGCGAGGCAGGCGGCTGAAGCCAGCTGTGCCGGCAAGAGGCGCAGCGGACCTGCCGCCCGGACGGACCGACGGCGCTGTCCGGCACCACGTAGCGCGTCTTACAGGCGGGACAGCTCAGGATCATCTTGACTGGAGGCCCCAAAAGGCTGGTGCTCGTCCGAATCCAAGCACGGCGAGCCGCTCCATGCAAGCCATTGCGCCCCGAACCGTCATGCAGACCGTCATGCTGAACCTGTTTCAGCATCCAGGTCGGAGCCGCGCACCCGTCAGCGCGGCTATCCCACGCTCGGCACTGCGCCGCCCTGGACCCTGAAACAGGTTCGGGGTGACGGCGCAAGTCCGGAGGCGTTCGTCGCGGCGAGCCATTGAGTGGTTTACGGCCCAGCGCGGCGCATGCCATTGAGGAAGCGTGGGGCGCGGCCCCGAGCGGAGGCGGGAACTGAGCACCAGCGGCAACATCGTGCAGTTCGACAATGTCGGGCTGCGCTATGGGACGGGGGCGGAGACGCTTTCGGACCTGAGCTTCTCGCTCCGTCACGGCGGCTTCTACTTCCTCACCGGCCCGTCGGGCGCCGGCAAGACCTCCCTGCTCAAGCTCCTCTACCTCGCCCAGCGGCCGAGCCGGGGCCTGATCAAATTGTTCGACGAGGACATCGTCACCATGCCGAGGAAGCGCCTTCCCGGCTTCCGGCGGCGGATCGGGGTCGTCTTCCAGGATTTCCGGCTCGTCGCCCACCTCTCCGCCTTCGACAATGTCGCGCTCCCGCTCAGGGTGGCCGGAGTCGACGAGAAGGACCTCCAGGGGCCGGTCGGCGAGATGCTCACCTGGGTCGGTCTCGGCCACCGCGCCAGCGCCCGGCCGGCCACCTTGTCGGGCGGCGAGCAGCAAAGGGTCGCCATCGCCCGCGCCGTCATCGCCCGGCCCGAGCTGCTCGTCGCCGACGAGCCGACCGGCAACGTCGATCCGGAAATGGCCAAGCGCCTCCTCCACCTGTTCGATTCGCTGAACAAGCTCGGCACCACCGTCGTCGTCGCAACCCACGATCTGCACCTCATCTCGAGCATCGGCCGCTCCGAGATGCTCCGCCTCGACCGCGGCACCCTGCTCGATCCGACCGGCGCCCTTCGCCATCCGCCGCGGCGGGCCGAGGCATGAGCGCCCTGCCCCGGACGATGGGCGCGGCCGACCGCCGTCTCCTGCCCGAGGGCCGGCTGGCCGGGCCGATGCCCTGGGTGATCGCGATCATGATGTTCCTGACCGTCCTCGCCGCGGCCGCCGGGCTCGGGCTGGGCGGGGCGGCGTCCAGCCTCGGCGCCGGCCTCGGCAACCGGGTGACCGTCCAGATCCTCGAGCCCAATCCCGACCGCCGCGAGGCCGAGGCGTCGAGCGCCGTCGCCCGCCTCGAGCGCTTGCCCGAGGTCGAGAGCGTCCGCCGCCTGCCGCCGGACGAGATGGCCGAGCTGCTCGAGCCCTGGCTCGGCGCCGGCGGTCTCGAGGGCGATCTTCCGATCCCGGCGATGATCGACGCCAAGCTCATCCCCGGCGCGCGCGCCGACGCCCTCCGCCCGGCGGTGACCGCCGCCGCCCCTTCGGCCCGGATCGACGACAACGGCCAGTGGCTGGCGCCCTTGGGGCGGCTGATCTCGGCCCTGAAATGGCTCGCTCTCGGCTTGGTCGCACTGATGATCGGGGCCACCGGGGCCACCGTCGTGCTCGCCGCCCGTGCCGCTCTCGACACCCATCGCGGGACGATCGAGGTGCTCCACCTGATGGGCGCGACCGACGTCCAGGTCGCCAGGCTGTTCCAGCGCCGGATCGCTCTCGACGCCTTGTTCGGAGGCCTGGTCGGCTTCGCAGCGGCGGCGCTCGCGCTCGTTCTGATCGGCCAGCGCATCGGGGCGCTGGGCTCGGACCTGCTCGGCTCGGCCAACCTGCCGGCGACGAGCTGGCTCGCGCTCGCCCTTCTCCCGGTCCTCGGGGTCGGCCTCGCCATGCTGGTCGCGCGCGCCACCATCCTCAGGGCCCTGGGGAGGATGTTGTGATCCGCCGCGCCGTCTCCGCGATCCTGCTCCTCTATCTGCTCGGCTATGCGATGTTCGCGGTGGCCCTGCCCAGGCCCGCCGACGAGCGGCCGACCGACGCCATCGTCGTCCTCACCGGCGGCGCCAAGAGGATCGAGCGCGGTCTCGACCTGATGGCCCGCAACAAGGCGAAAAGGATGCTGGTGTCCGGAGTCGCCCGCACCGTCCGTCCGGAGGAGCTGGCCGCGCAATATCGGGCGGACGATTCGCTGTTCGCCTGCTGCGTCGACCTGGGGCGCGAATCGGTCGACACCCGCTCGAACGCCGAGGAGGTCGCGCGCTGGATGGACAAGCACAAGTTCAGGTCGATGCGCCTCGTCACCACCGACTGGCACATGCCGCGCGCCCGCTTCGAGCTCTCCCGCCGGCTCGGCGGGGGGATCTCGGTCGTCGGCGACGCGGTCGAGAGCAACCCGAGCTTCTCCCAGCTGTTCATCGAATATAACAAATATCTCCTCCGCCGCTCGGCGGTGCTCGTCGGGATCTGATGAACCTCGTCCGCTCCCTGCTCTACGCTTCCATCTTCTATCCCGGCAGCGTCCTCTACGTGCTCGCCGGGATCGCAATGCTTCCGTTCGGCAAGGGCCCCGTGCGCCGGGTCGCCGACGCCTGGACGGCCTTCAATCGCTTCTGCGCCCGATTCCTGCTCGGAATCCGGACCCGGATCGAGGGCGAGGCGCCGACGAGCGCGGTGATCGTCGCCAGCAAGCATCAGTCGATGTTCGAGACCACCGAGATCCAGCTCATCCTCGACACGCCGGCGACGGTGATGAAGAGCGAGCTCGGCCGGATCCCGCTCTGGGGGCGGCTGACCCGCGCCTACGGAATCATCCCGGTCGACCGCGACGGCGGCGGAGCCGCGCTTCGAAGGTTGCTCCGGGCCGCCGCGGAAGCGGTCGCGGAAGGCCGGCCGATCGTCATCTTCCCGGAAGGAACGAGGGTCGCGCCCGGCGAGCGGCCGCCGCTCGAGCCCGGCTTCGCGGGCCTCTACCGGGCGCTGAACCTCCCCGTCGTGCCCGTCGCCCTCGACAGCGGCCGGATCTGGCCGCGCGGGAGCTTCGTCAAGCGGCCGGGGGTGGTGACGATGCGCTTCGGCGAGCCCATCCCGCCCGGCCTCCCCCGCAAGGAGGCGGAGGCGCGCGTCCACGCCGCCATCAACGCCCTCGAATCTCCCCTCCCTGCAAGGGAGGGGCCGGGGGTGGGTCCGCCGCAGGCGGCCGAAACTCCGAGGCCGTAAAGTCTCGCTTCGCTCGCCTACCCACCCCCAGCCCCTCCCTTCCAGGGAGGGAGTTATCCGAGCCACCGCACCGCGCTTCCGTGGGGGTGGCACTCCGCCAGCAGCCGGTCCTCGCCCGTGGGCCAGGTCCTCAGCCGAAGCGTGATCCGCTCGTCCCGCGGATCATATTCGTAGCGCAGCCAGGCCAAAGGCACGGCGAAGGCCGCCGCCATGCCCGCCGCCTCCAGCGCCGCCTCGATCCGCGCCTTCGTCGCTTCCGGAAAATATTGGAAGGCGATCGAGTGGAGGACGACCCGAGTCACCCCGGCCTCCTGCGGCTCCGCGAGCCTCGCCTCGAGCCAGTCCGCCGCGTCGCCGCGCTCGACTTGCGGCGGTCGGTCGGCCGCGATCGCCACCGCCGCCTCGAGCTGGGCGAGCCGCCGCGCCTGGTCCGGCCAGACATAAGCGAGCAGCCGGTCGCCGTCGCTCCGCGGGTCGAGCGGGTTGAGGTCCACTCCCCGCCGCCGCGCCAGCTCGACCGGCGCATCCGGCGGCGGAGCGCCCTTCCACTCCGGCCTGAGCTGAAGCGGCGAGCCCGGATCGCCGGCCGCGACTCCGCCGAGGTCGAAGCCGTAAAGGTCGAGCAGCAGGTTGAGCCCCGCGCTGGCGCCGAGCTCGAGCAATTCCATCGGCTGCCGGAAAAGGCCGGCGACGACCAGCAGGCCGCTCATCAGCACCGCCGAGCGGCCGACCTCGTTGGTCTGCGGCGGGCTGTCGAGCCAGGGGAGCAGGTCCGGCTCCGCAAGCACCGGCCGAAGCGCCGACCACAGCCTGTCCTCGTCGGGGAGAGGATTGGGCGGATAGCAGCCGGCCAGCCCCGGAGCGTCGCCCCGGCGGACGAGCGCGTGCAGCCCGCCGGTCAGGCGCAGCGGCAGGGCGTCGTTGAAGGCGTCGGCATTGCCCGCCCAGCCGAGCACTCGCCGCCCGGCCTCGGTCTCGCGGTCGAGCCGCTCGCCGAGCAGAGCGCAAAGCCGGGCCATGAACGGCGAATCGAGCTTCGTCGCCCCCTCCGACTGCCGGGCGAAGGCCGCCCGGACCGCGGCCTCAGTCCCGTAAGCGCGCACCGGCCCTGGCCGCGGCGGCGACGATCCGGCCGGAGATCGCCTTCAGTTCCTCCTCGGTGAAGCTCTTCTCGCCCGGCTGGAGGACGACTTCCACGGCCAGCGACTTCTGCCCGTCGGGAACGCCCTGGCCGGTGAAGACGTCGAACAGGGAAACCCCCGCGATTGCCTGCCGGTCCGCGCCCCGCACCGCGCGGAGCAAGGAGTCGGCGGGAACGTCCGCCGCCACCAGGAAGGCGAAGTCGCGCTTGACCGCCTGAAGCGCCGGCGGCGCATAGGCCTCGCGCATCCGTCCGCCCCTCTTCTGAGGGATGGAATCGAGGAAGATCTCGGCGGCGACGAGCGGCCCCTCCAGGTCGAAGGCTCGAAGGGTTGCGGGGTGGAGCTCGCCATATTCGGCAAGCACGTTCTTCGGGCCGAGCGCGAGCCTGCCCGAGCGTCCGGGATGATAGACTCCCGAGGCTCCCGCGAGCGACTGCAGATTGTCGACCGGCGCTCCCGCCGCGGCAAGCAGCGCCAGGGCTTCCGCCTTGGCATCATAGGCGTCGAAGCCCTGCCCCTTCCCGCTCCGCCAGTGGCGCGGCGCGGCAAGGCCGGAGAGGACCAGTCCGAGCGTCGGCCTTTCCCCCCCGGCGAGGTAGCGCCGGCCGATCTCGAACAGCCTCACGCTCTCCGCGCCCCGGGCGGCATTGCGCCGCGCGGCCGAGAGCAGGCCGGGGAGGAGCGACGGCCGCATCGCCTTCAGCTCCTCGCTGATCGGATTGTCGAGTATCCAGTCCGAGCCTCCGAACGGCGCCGCCTCCGCTTCGGAGACGAAGCTCCAGGTGACCGCCTCGTTCAGCCCGCGCGCCGCCGCCGCCCGCCGCACCCGGCGCTCGACCAGCTGCTGGGGAGTCGCCGTCGGCCTGGCCACGCCCGGCGCCCGCGGCAGCGGGGTGGCGGCGACCTTGTCATAGCCCTCGATCCGGGCGACCTCCTCGACGATGTCGGCCGATCCGTCGATGTCGCGCCGCCAGCTCGGAACCGAAATCCGCCAGACGTCCGTCATCCCGGCGAAAGCCGGGACCTCGGGGAGACCCGCCGAGGCTTCTTGTCCTGAGGTCCCCGCTTCCGCCGGGATCACGCCCCTTTCGACGCCGAAGCCGAGGCGTTCGAGGATCTCCGCCTGACGGGCCTCGTGGACGTCGACCCCGCCCAGTTCCAGCGCCCGCGCCGGCCTGTACTCGACAATCTTGTCGAGCCGGGGCGGCTCGCCTGCCCGGACGATCTCCGACGCCTCTCCCCCGGCAAGCTCGATCGCCAGCCGGGTCGCGAGCGCGAGCCCCGTCTCGACGAAGGCGGGATCGACTCCGCGCTCGAAGCGGGTGCGCGCGTCGGACGGAAGCGCCAGCCTCTGGCCGGTCCGGGAGATTCGCTTGGGATCGAAATAGGCGCATTCGATCAATATGTCGGTCGTCTCGTCGGACACGCCCGAATGCTCGCCGCCCATGATCCCGCCGATGTCGTGCACCCTGACGTCGTCGGCGATCACAACCATCTCGCCGTCGAGCGTATAGGTCTTGCCGTTGAGGGCCAGCACCTCCTCGCCGTCCCGGGCGCGCCGGGCGACGACCGCGCCTTCGAGCTTGGCGAGATCGTAGACGTGGAGCGGCCGCCCGTAGCCCAGCATGACGTAATTGGTCATGTCGACGAGCGCGCTGATCGGCCGCTGGCCGACCGACTTCAGCCGCTGCTGGAGCCAGGCCGGCGACGGGCCGTTGCGGACGCCGCGTAGCACCCGCCCGAAGAAAGCGGGGCAGCCGTCCGGATCGTCGGTGCGGATCTCGACCGGGCAGGGGAAGGCGCCGGCAACGTCCTCGACCTCCACCGGCTTCAGCCGCCCGAGGCCGGCCGCGGCGAGGTCGCGGGCGATTCCGTGGACGCCCATGCAATCCTGCCGGTTGGGGGTGACGTTGACCTCGATCGCCGGATCGTCCAGCCCCGCCCATAAGGCATAGGAGACCCCGACCGGGGCCTCGGCGGGAAGCTCGATGATCCCGTCATGCTCGTCGCCCAGCTCAAGCTCGCGGACCGAGCACATCATGCCCCGGCTCTCGACCCCGCGGATCGCCGCCACCTTCAGAATCAGGTCGCTTCCCGGCACATAGGCGCCCGGCGCTCCGAACACTCCGAGCATCCCGGCCCGGGCGTTGGGCGCCCCGCACACGACCTGGATCGCCTCGCCCGTTCCCGAGTCGACGGTGAGCACCTGGAGCTTGTCCGCCTGCGGATGGCGCTCCGCGGTTAGGACCCTGGCGACGGTGAAGGGGGCGAGCTTGTCGGCGGCGTTGTGGACGCCTTCGACCTCGAGGCCGATTGCGGTGAGCGTGTCGGTGACCTGCTCGAGCGACGCGTCGGTCTCGAGATGCTCCTTCAGCCAGGAAAGCGTGAATTTCATGAGATGCGCCCGCGCTGAATTACCCCCCTCCCTGGAAGGGAGGGGTTGGGGGTGGGTAGGCGAGCTAAGCGAGACTTTACGGACTCGGAGTTTCGGCCGCCTTCGGCGGACCCACCCCCAGCCCCTCCCTTGCAGGGAGGGGGGATGTCGCAAAGCGTGCTCATGCCCCCACTCCCCCGCTCAAGGTCGGCACGTCCAGCGCGGCGAAGCCGTAATGCCTCAGCCACCTCAAATCGCCGTCGAAGAAGGCGCGCAAATCGTCCATCCCGTATTTCAGCATCGCCAGCCGGTCGATCCCCGCGCCGAAGGCGAAGCCCTGCCATATTTCGGGATCGAGCCCGCAATTGGCGATCACCCGCGGGTGCACCATCCCGGAGCCGAGCAGCTCCATCCAGCCCTCGCTTCCGCCGAGCACGCGCCGGCCCTTCACCCGGGTGAAGCCGACGTCCACTTCGGCCGAAGGCTCGGTGAACGGGAAATAGGAGGGCCGAAGCCGAAGCACGATGTCGTCGCGCTCGAAAAAGGCCTTGAGGAAGGTCTCCAGAGTCCATTTGAGATGGCCGAGATGGATCCCGCGGTCGATCACCAGCCCCTCCACCTGGTGGAACATCGGCGTATGGGTCGCATCGTTGTCGGACCGGTAGGTCCGCCCGGGCGCGATGATGTAGAGCGGCGGCTCGCCCGACATCATCGCCCGGATCTGGACCGGCGAGGTGTGGGTGCGAAGCAGCATCGGCTCGCCGGAGCCGTCATCCCGGCGAAGGCCGGGATCTCGGGGAGACCCGCCGTGCCCTTCCTCTTGGAGGTCCCGGCTTTCGCCGGGATGACGATCACCCGCGGCCCCGCGAAGATAGAAGGTGTCGTGCATCGCCCGCGCCGGATGGTCCGGCGGGAAGTTCAGCGCCGTGAAATTGTGCCAGTCGTCCTCGATCTCCGGCCCGGTCGCGACCGAGAAGCCCATGTCGGCGAAAATCTCGGCCAGCTCGTCCATCACCTGGCTGACCGGATGGACCGTCCCCTGCACCGGTGGCGCCGCCGGAAGGGTCATGTCGAGCCCTTCCGTCGCAAGCCGCCGCTCCAGCGCCTCCGCCTCGAGCGCCGCCTTGCGCTCCGTCAGGGCTTCGGCGATCCGCTCCCTCAGGCCGTGGATCCGCGGCCCTTCCACCTGCCTCTGCTGTGGCGTCATTCCGCCAAGCGACTTCAGCAGCTGGGTGACCTGTCCCTGCTTGCCCAGCGCCGACACCCGCTCCCCCTCGATCGCGGCGAGATCGGGCGCGGAGGCGATGCGGGCGAGAAGCTCGCCGGACAATAGATCGAGATCGGCCATGGCCGCAGGCTCTAGAGAAAATTTCCCGCCCTTTGAACCCCGTCGCCTCCGTCATCCTGAACTCGTTTCAGGATCCAGGCCGGAAACCCCTCGACGGCCCGCCGCCCCGCATCGAGCGCGTCACCTCCCGGGCCGGCAGGCCCTGGATTTTGCAGACGCAAAGACGCAAAGACGCAAAGAGGCAGTGGCACGTCATAAGTCCCGCCGCAGCCTCGTAGCGTCTTTGCGTCTTTGCGTTCTAAAATTGGGCGCGACGCGCCAGGGGGGCAGGCACGACCGTCTGTCCCACAGCCTGACCCCGGATTCGGCCCCTTACGTGGACCCTGAAACAAGTTCAGCAACCATTAGCTGATTGCGGTTTGTTTTTGCCAGGCGGAGCCTCTGGCGAGGACGGTGTTGACGAAGATGAGGAGCTTTCGAGCGCAGGCGACGAGGGCCTGTTTGTGGGGTCGGCCTTT
>DASVVM010000074.1:0-3032 GCA_036386555.1 Allosphingosinicella sp. | reverse complement strand
CGGGGACGTCTTGCGCGAATCCCCCGCTTCCACCATATGCGCCGCGGGAGTCGGACGGACGGCGCTCTCGCCAACCCGGTCAGGTCCGGAAGGAAGCAGCCGTAACGAGTTCAAGCGCCGGGTCGTTTCCGGCTCCCACCGACGCCGAAGGCGTCGCCCCAGCGAAGGCTCGGCCCCGGGGGTGAAAGGCTCGGTATTCTTCACCCGCTGGGATGCCAGCCTTCGCTGGCATGACGATTTAGGCTAGGCTCCCGCCATGGCATCCGAATCCCCCGAAATATCCCTGGGCCTCGGCCTCGACGAGCCGCCTCAGCCGGCCAAGGCCCAACCCTACCGCGTCCTCGCCCGCAAATACCGGCCGCAAAGCTTCGCCGAGCTGATCGGCCAGGACGCGATGGTCCGCACCCTCGGCAACGCGATCGAGCGCGACCGGCTCGCCCACGCCTTCCTCCTCACCGGAGTGCGCGGAGTCGGCAAGACCTCGACCGCCCGGCTGATCGCCAAGGCTCTGAACTGCGTCGGGCCGGACGGGCAGGGGGGGCCGACCATCGATCCCTGCGGGATCTGCGAGCCGTGCCGGGCGATCGCCGAAGGGCGCCATATCGACGTCGTCGAGATGGACGCCGCGAGCCACACCGGCGTCGACGACGTCCGCGAGATCATCGAGGCGGTGCGCTATTCCGCCGTCTCGGCGCGCTACAAGGTCTATATCGTCGACGAAGTTCATATGCTGTCCAAGAACGCGTTCAACGCGCTTCTCAAGACATTGGAAGAACCCCCTCAGCACGTTAAGTTTCTTTTCGCGACCACCGAGGTCAACAAGGTCCCGGTGACGGTCCTCTCCCGCTGCCAGCGCTTCGACCTCAGGCGGATCCCGGCCGAGAAGCTCGCCGCCCATTTCGGCGAGGTGGCGGCGAAGGAGGGGGTCGAGGTCGAGCCCGAGGCGCTCGCCCTCATCGCCCGGGCCGCCGAAGGCTCGGCCCGCGACGGCCTCTCGATCCTCGACCAGGCGATCGCCCACGGCCCCGGCGGGGTCGGCGCCGACCAGGTCCGGGCGATGCTCGGCCTGTCCGACCGGGGCACGATACGCCGTCTGCTGGGTATAATATTGAGCGGCGACGCCCGGACGGCGCTGGCCGTGCTGCGCGACCAATACGACCTCGGGGTCGAGCCCAATGCGGTTCTCCGCGGCCTGCTCGAGAGCGTCCACGCGATCACCCGGGCCAAGGTCGGAGGCGCCGAGGATGCGGCCCAGTCGGCCGAGGAGCGCGAAGCCTATTCCGAATGGGCGGGCCGGCTCTCCCATGCCGCGGTCCACCGCCTCTGGCAGCTGCTGCTGAAGGGCCTGGCCGAGGTGCATGGCGCTCCGATGCCGCTCGAGGCCGCCGAGATGGCCCTGCTTCGGGTCATCCACGCCTCCGAGCTTCCCGATCCCGGCGCCCTGCTCGTCAAGCTGGCGAGCGGCGAGGCTATTACGACTGGGAGGCCTGAGATTGGGACCGCTTCGGCCGGACAGGGACCCACGCTACAGGTGCCGGCTTCCTTTGAAGCCTTTACCGAGATTATCGAAAATAAGGGCAGGGCAATTCTGGCTCACCAGCTGCGCGAGCAATACCGCCTGGTCGAATATGGCCCGCCCAACCTGCTTCTCCAGCAGAAGGGCAATGTCCGCGAAATCAAGGATATCGACGCGTTCTTGCGCACTCTGCGCGACGCGACGGACGCGATCTTCGGACAGAAATGGCAAGTCGCTTTGTCGGACCGGCCGGCCCAGCCGACGATTCGGGAGCAGGAGGAAGCGGCCCAGGCCGCCCTGAAGCAGCAAGTGCTCGAAACCCCGCTGGTCAAGGCCGCGTTGGAGGCTTTTCCGGGGGCGGAGCTCGCCCGCTACAATCTGGATGAACAACGGAGCGCTTAGATAATGCCCGATTTCGACGAGATCCTGAAGATGGCCCAGAACGCTCAGGCGGGGCTGATGAAGGCGCAGGAGGGGCTCGACAAGATCGAGGTCGAGGGCCTGTCGGGCGGCGGCCTGGTCAAGATCCGGGCCACCGCCAAGGGCCGGATCGTCTCGGTGGAGATCGACGAGAGCCTGCTGGTGCCGAGCGAGAAGCAGATGGTCGAGGACCTCGTCGCCGCGGCGATCAACGACGCGAAGATGAAGGCCGATTTGGCCGCGCAGACCGAGATGTCGAAGATGACCGCCGGACTCCAGCTCCCGCCCGGCTTCAAGATGCCTTTCTGAGACTCCCCTCCCTGGAAGGGAGGGGCTGGGGGTGGGTAGGCGAGCGCAGCGAGACTGCTTCCGGCCACGGAGTTTCGGCCGCCTACGGCGGACCCACCCCTAACCCCTCCCTTCCAGGGAGGGGAAGCTAGGTGGCATTCTCCTCCGGCGTCGGCTCGGGTTCCGAGGCTGGCTCAGGCGCTGGCTCCCGCCCAGCGACGGGCCCCGCCTGAGGCTGCTCATATTCCTCGCCGGGCAGCGCAGCCGGCGGGGGCGCCGCCTTCGCCCTGGGCGCCGCCTTCCGCTTCACTGCCGACGGCTCCCGCTCCGGAGCCGCCGTCTCGCCCTCGTAGACGCAGCGGTCGAGGCCGTCGCGCGCCACCACGCCGATCCGGGCGACGATGGCGTTTCCGTAGCGCCGGGTGAAGCCCTTGGGCGCCGTCGCTCCGCGCTTCTTGGGCAAGGGCAGCACGGCGGCGATCCGGGCTGCCTCGACCCGGGTCATCGCGCTCGAATCATGGTTGAAGTAGCGTAGCGACCCGGCATTGACCCCATAGGTGCCGATCCCGGTCTCCGCGACGTTGAGATAGACCTCCATGATCCGCCTCTTGCCCCACATATTCTCGATGAGCAGCGTGAACCAGGCTTCGAGGCCCTTGCGGAAATAGCCGCCGCCCTGCCACAGGAAGGCGTTCTTGGCCGTCTGTTGGCTGATCGTCGAGCCGCCGCGGATCACACCCTTGCCGCGGGCGTTGCGCCGCATCGCCTCCGCGATTGCGTCCTGATCGAAGCCGTGATGGGAGCAGAA
>DASVVM010000073.1:0-55026 GCA_036386555.1 Allosphingosinicella sp. | reverse complement strand
CTCGACCTGCATGTAGGCGCCGCCCTTGCCCGGCTGGGTGTGCTGGATCTTGACGGCGCGCCAGATGCCGCCCTCATATTCGATGATGTTGCCGGGACGGATGTCCACGCCGCTGATCTTCATGCCTGTCTCTCTGGAGATGGTGGAAAAGAGCCGGGGCGGGCCTTAGCCTCGGTAACGTGACTGGGCAACCTTCCCGTCATCCCGGCGAAAGCCGGGACCTCGGGGAAACCCGCCGCGACTTCCTGTCCTGAGGTCCCGGCTTTCGCCGGGATGACGGCTTCGGTCCGCCCTCACTTCTTCCCGACCAGCAGCGGGTAGGGGTTGATCGCCGAGCCTTCGTGCCAGTCCTCCCCTTCCGCCATGCTGTGGACGGCGAAGTGGAGGTGCGGGCCGGCCGGATTGGCGTTGCCGGTACTGCCGACGGTGCCGAGCGGATCGCCCCGCTTGATCGGCTGCCCCTCCTTGAGGCCGGGCGCATAGGCGTCGAGATGGGCGTAATAATAGATCCACTTCCGGTCGGACGATCGTACGTAGACGGTGATCCCGCCGCCGCCCTTGCTGAAGAAGAGCTTCTCGACGCTGCCCGGCGCGGCCGCCACCACGGGCGTTCCGTGTGGCGCCATGATGTCGATCGCATTGTGGACTCGGCCGCCGCTGCGCGACTGCGTGTAGGTGTCGGCGAGCGCGTCGGGCTTGATCCCGGCGACCGGAATGGCGAGGCCGGCCGGGCCGATCTCGAGCTCGGCCTTCGTCGGCGGCGCCTGGGGCCCGGCCTGGCGCGGCTCCGGCACCTTGCCCGGGCCGGTCACGCTCACCCCGCTATAGGCCATGAACCAGAAAGCGCTTGTGAGCGCACAGGTCACGACCGCGGTGACGAGGACGATGACGAAGGTTCTGAGCCTTTCCATCTCCGCCCAACGCAACTTATTCCTCACCCGTTCCGTTTTCGGCGCGAATGAGCGCAAGCGTCCATATCGGCTGCTCCGGCTGGATCTACCGCCACTGGCGCGAGCTCTTCTACCCGGCGAAGCTCCCCCAGCGCCTCTGGTTCACCCATTATGCGGACACATTCCGGACGGTCGAGCTCAACACCAGCTTCTACCATCTGCCCAAAGCGGACACCTTCACCAAGTGGCGCGACCAGGCGCCCGAGGGGTTCCGCTACGCGGTCAAGGCGCCGCGCTTCATCACCCATATGAAGAAATTGAAGGATTGCGCCGAGCCGGTCGAGGAGTTCCTGGGCCGGGCCCGCAACCTGGGCTCGACGATCGGGCCGATCCTCTACCAGCTGCCGCCGCGATGGGGCTTCAACCGCGAGCGGATCGAGGAGTTCATCGGCTTGCTTCCTGCCGATCTCACCCACGTCTTCGAGTTCCGGGAGAAGAGCTGGCTGACCGAGGAGGTGCTGGCCTTGCTCGATGCCCGCGGCATCTCCTTCTGCGCGCACGACATGCCGGGACTCGCAACGCCTCGATGGGCGAGCGGCCCGATCGCCTATGTCCGCTTTCACGGCGGGACCGGCAAATATGTCGGCCGCTATTCGGACGAGGCGCTGATCGCCTGGACCGACTGGCTGGTCGAGCAGGCCCGGACCGGCCGCGACATCTGGTGCTATTTCAACAACGACATTCACGGCCACGCTATCCACGACGCGCTGACCCTGAGGGCTATGGTCGGCCAGGCGATCCGCTGAGCTCCCGGCTCTCAGGCAATCGGCGAAGATCCGCCGAGCGCTCGCTACCCGTCGTCCGACTCATCGGCCTCGTCCAGGTCGAAGAAATCGATATATCGGCCTTCGATCGCCCCTCGCTCGCGGGGCGGTCGGATCGGCTCCGGCGCACCGCGCCACGCTCCGGTCTTGAACGGCTCGGGAACCGGGTCGACTCCGGGATCGATTCCCAGTGCGTCCAGCGCATCGAACCAGCGGTCGCGATGCGACGGGGGCAAGGCCTCCCCGCACCAGGGGCAGTAGAAAAGCTGCTGCTTCGCTCCCCCGGCTTCTATCCAGTAGAGGTCGAACCGCACGTCGTAGCGGACGGAATTCCAGTCGTTCTGCGGGTGGCGGTCCATATGGCCGCCGCTCGTCCCGCAAGGCGCCTCGCCCTCGCTCACCGGCTCGAGCCAGCCCCGCCGCCGCGGCCGAGCACCGCCTGGAACTCCCCTACCGCGGCCTCCGGGCCGTCCTCGTGTCCCCAGACCGCGCTGCACACCGCGAGGAAATCCGCCCCGGCGTCGACCAGGGCCCGCCCGTTTTCCGGATTGATCCCGCCGATCGCGACGCAGGGTATCTCGAACAGGCGCGACCACCAGGAGAGGATGGCGGGATCCGGCCTGTGCGCCGTCCCCTTGGTCGCCGTCGGGAAGAAGGCCCCGAAGGCGACATAGTCGACGCCCGCGTCGCCCGCCTCCATCGCCAGGTGACGACTGTCGTGGCAGGTCACCCCGATCTGGGCGGAGGGGCCGAGAAGCGCCCTCGCCTCGCGCGGGTCTCCGTCGCCCTGGCCGAGATGGACCCCGTCGGCGCCCAGCCTCTTGGCCAGCCCCATGTCGTCATTGACGATGAAGGCGACCTCGCGTGCCTCGCAAATCCGCTGCAGAGGCCCGGCCAGCCTCGCGGCTTCATGCTGGTCGACGCCCTTCACCCTTAGCTGGAAGGCCGCGACCGGTCCGCCGTCCAGCGCCCGCTCCAGCCGCTCCGGGAAATCGCCGCCGACGTCGAGCGGGGAGATCAGGTAGAGCTGGCAGGGCGGCCGGGCCGTCGGCTCGAACAGGCGGGCGAATTCGGGATCGAGCGGGTCTTCCATGATTCAAGCGTTCGCATTGACCCGCTCGCCGCTCAAGCAGCAAAAGCGGGCGGGTTTGCGGCCCGTACCCCATTGCTCGACGATCTCCGCGAAGCCTGCCGCCTCCATCAGCGCCTTCACCTCGGCCGGCTCGAACAGCCGGAAGCCGAAGCGGTGGCCCGGCCATTTACGAAGCTCCGAAGCCGGCTCGAAGACGATGACCAGGCGCCCGCCGGGCTTCGTCACCCGGGCGAGTTCGGCCAAGGCGGCCGCCGGATCGGGCCAGAAATAAAGGCTGTTGACGCTCACGGTCTTGGTCACCGTCTCCGGCGGCAGCTTCAGGCTCTCGACCGAGTCTCGAAGCAGGTGGAGCCGGCCCCGCCGGACGTCGCGGGCGAAGCGGTCGCGGGCTCGCGCGATCAGCGTGTCGGAGAGATCCGCCGCGAAGACCTCCCCGCGGGTGCCCAGCAGCAGCGAGCGAAGGAGCCCGCCGCCGCCGAAGCCCACTTCCAGCACCCAGTCGTCGCGCTCCAGCCGCAGGCAGGTGAGCGCCAGGGCGTTCATCTCCCGGCTGATCCGGTCGAGCCACGGCGCGATGACGAACCGCCCGACGAATCCCGACGGCCGCGCGAACTGGCGGGCGAGGAAGCGGTGCGGGCTTATGCCGCGACCTTCTCGGTCGAGGCGCGGTGGATCTCATCGATCGCGCCTCCCAGCGAGCGGTCGAATTCCTCGTCGCTCATCTGGTGCCTCAGGTCTTCGAGCAGCGCCCGGCTGAAGCTGGCGATCATGCCGCGGTTCCTGGCGAGCTCCGCGCAGGCCTCGGAGCGGCTGAAGCCGCCCGACAGAGCGACCACGCGAAGGACCCGGGGATGGTCGACCAGCGGGTCGAACAGGCCCGGCGTTGCGGGAATGCTGAGCTTGAGCATCACCCTGTCTTCGCCGGGAAGGGCGTTCAGGCCCTTCAATAGCTCGTCGAGCAGGATCCGGTCGGCCTCGGCGCGCTCGGGGCTCTTGATGTTGACCTCCGGCTCGAGGATCGGGACCAGGCCCGCGGCGAGCACCTGGCGGGCGATTTCGAATTGCTGGGCGACGATCGCGGCGATGCCCTCGCGGTTCGCGAGGTTGATCACCGAGCGCTCCTTGGTTCCGAAGACTCCAAGGCCCTTGGCGCGGGTCAGAAGCGAGTCGAGGTCCGGCATCGGCTTCATCAGCTGAACTCCGTCAGCCTCGGACTCCAGCCCCTTGTCGATCTTGATGAACGGGACGACGCCGCGCGACTTCAGCACCTGAGGCACAGGGCTGCCGTCGATGTCGCCGTCCATGGTCCGCTCGAACAGGATCGCGCCGATCACCTTGTCGCCGCTGAACGCCGGGGACTTGATGATCCGCGAGCGCATGGAGTGGATCAGCCCGAACATCTCCTCGTCGGAGCTCCAGGCGCCTTCATCCACCCCATAACCCTTGAGCGCCTTGGGCGTCGATCCGCCGCTCTGGTCGAGCGCGGCGATGAAGCCCTCGCCCTTCTCCATCTGCGCCGTCATCTTCGCCTGATCCATGGTTGCTCGTCCCTCGTGATTCGTGAATGGTCGCGGCGTCCCGTATCGTAGCGCGCGGCGGGGTTCAAATCACTCTGCGGCTCCTCGCCCGATTATGGTGGGAGAGCATGCCCCGGCGAAGTCGCGAGCCCGGCTCTAATCGCCGGAGTCGAGGCCCAGGTCTTCCGGCGACCTGAACCGGTGGAGCCCCACCTGATCGAACTCGTCCTCCTCCGCCGATGCGGGCACCCCCAGTCTGGACAGCCCTTCGCTGATCGGCGACCGGGCGACGGCGGGCGGTCGCAGAAGCCGGGCGGCCCAGGATGGCGAAGCCGGCGGATCGATATCCGGGTCGATCCCCTGCCAGGACAGACTACCATCTTCGAACAGGGCCGCGGCCTGGCCGCCGGAGCCGCCAAAATATTCCGTTTCGATGTAAAGGGCCCGGCCGTCGCCGATCGCCGCTCCGATCTGCTCCGCCATTGCCTGAGTCAGGTAGGTAAATCCGCGCAGGGGCCGCTCGGCCGAGATCGCGATCCAATCCAGGCGCTGTTCATTGACTGGGACGATCACCAGACCGAAGGGAAGGTCGGCCGGTGGCGGCGGACCGAACCGCTCGATGAGCCGCGCAAGGGCCCGCCGGGTGCCGATGATCGCGTTGATGCAATGCGCCATCGACGGAGCATAGCGGCAAGTGACGCGCCTTCAATGGACTGCAGCAAGGCCGTCAGCCGGGACCAACGGCGCTGGCCGGACGGAGCGGGGCAGGCTCCGAAAGCCCCGGAGATCAAGCCGAGGGCGGACCCTTCAGCTCAAGCCCGTTGCCGTCGGGATCGGAGAGATAGATCGACGGGCCGTTCCCCTCTGCGCCGTAGCGCCGCTCTACACGAGCCTCGATTCCATGCGCGGCGAGATGGGCGGCGATCGAGGCCTCGTCCCAGGGCAGCACCCGGAAGCAGACATGGTCGACGTTGCGCCCTTCCGGGCCGGGCGCCGCGCCGCCCGTCCGGCCAAGCTGCCCGTCCACCGGCACGAGGTCGATCAGCGCGCTTCCAGCCCTGAGCTGGTAAAGGCCGATCGTCGCCTGGACCTTTTCGACGCTCGCTCCGAGGACCTCGGTGTAGAAGCGCAAGGAGGCGTCGAGATCGCGGATCCGAAAGACGACATGGTCGATCGCGGCAAGACGGATCACGCCGCCTCCAGGGCCTTCACGCCGGGCAGATCCTTGCCCTCCATCCACTCGAGGAAGGCGCCGCCCGCGGTCGAGACGAAGGTGAAGCCGCCGGCTACTCCGGCATGGTTGAGCGCCGCCACCGTATCCCCGCCCCCGGCCACCGAGACGAGCTGCCCCGCCTGGGACAGAGCGGCGGCGGTCTGCGCGAGCTGGACCGTGGCGCGGTCGAAGGGCGGGGTTTCGAAGGCGCCCAGCGGGCCGTTCCAGACCAGGGTCCGGCAGGTCTTGAGGACGTCGGCAAGCGCTTCGACCGCTGCCGGGCCGACATCGAGGATCATCTCGTCGGCGGCGACCTCGTGGACGTTGCAGGTCCTGAGGCTGGACGGATTGGCGGCGAACTGGGTGGCCACCACGACGTCGTAGGGCAGATGGACGGTGCAGTTCGCCCTCTCGGCCGCTTCCAGGATCTCGAGCGCCGTCGGTGCGAGCTCGTGCTCGCAAAGCGACTTGCCGACGTCGACCCCGCGGGCGGCGAGGAAGGTGTTGGCCATTCCGCCGCCGATGATGAGATGGTCGACCTTGGTCACGAGATGGCGGAGCACCTCGAGCTTGGACGAGACCTTGGCCCCGCCGACCACCGCCGCCACTGGCCGCTCCGGCTCCCCCAGCGCCTTCTGGAGAGCCTTCAGCTCGGCTTCCATCGCCCGGCCGGCATAAGCGGGGAGCAGGTGCGCCAGCCCTTCCGTGGAGGCGTGGGCGCGGTGAGCGGCGGAGAAGGCGTCGTTGACGTAAAGATCGCCCAGGCGTGCGAAGCGCTGCGCAACCGCGGGATCGTTCTTCTCCTCGCCGCCGAAGAAGCGGGTGTTCTCGAGGATCGCGACATCTCCGGGCTGGAGCATGGCGACATTCTCTTCCGCCACCTCCCAGTCGACATATCGCACCGGCCGCCCGAGAACGTCCTGATAGGCCCGGGTCACGAGCGAAAGCGAAAATTCCGGGCTGGGCGCCTTGGGCCGCCCGAAATGGGCGAGAAGGAGGACGATCGCACCTTTGTCGGCCAGCTCGGTCACGGTCGGCAGGGTGGCGCGCAGGCGCGTGTCGTCGGTCACCTCCAGATCGGCCATCGGGACGTTGAGGTCGACCCGGACCAGCGCCCGCCTGCCGTGGACGTCGCCGAGATCGTCGAGGGTCTTGAACGACGTCATGACGCCACGCCTCCCCTCCCTGCAAGGGAGGGGCCGGGGGTGGGTCCGCCGAAGGCGGCCGAAACTCCATCGCCGGACAAGTCTCGCTGCGCTCGCCTACCCACCCCTGGCCCCTCCCTTCCAGGGAGGGGAAGAGCAAGGCTCCCGCCCGCCAGCCTCATCACACCAGCCGGGCCATGGCGGCGGCCGTGTCGACCATACGGTTCGAGAAGCCCCATTCATTGTCGTACCAGGAGAGGACCCGGACCAGCTTGCCTTCGAGCACCGCGGTCTCGAGGCTGTCGACGGTCGAGCTTGCCGGGCAATGATTATAGTCGATCGAAACCAGGGGCTCCTCGCTATAATCGAGGATGCCGGCCAGCGGACCGCTCTCCGCCGCGGCGCGCAAAACGCCGTTCACCTCTTCGAGGCTGGTGTCGCGCTTCGGCGTGAAGGTCAGGTCGACGAGGCTGACGTTGGGCGTCGGGACCCGGATCGCCGAGCCGTCGAGCTTGCCCTTGAGCTCGGGGAGGACCTCGCCGACGGCGCGGGCGGCGCCGGTCGTGGTCGGGATCATCGACATCGCCGCCGCCCGGGCGCGGCGCTTGTCGGAGTGGATCTGGTCGAGGATCTTCTGGTCGTTGGTGTAGGCGTGGACGGTCGTCATCAGCCCGCGCTCGATCCCGACCGTGTCGTTCAGCACCTTGGCGACGGGCGCGAGGCAATTGGTGGTGCAGGACGCGTTGGAGACGATCGTATGCCCGGCCTCCAGGCGATCGTGATTGACCCCGTAGACGACGGTGAGGTCGACTCCCTTGGCGGGCGCGGAGATCAGGACTTTTCGGGCACCCGCAGTGAGATGAGCGCCGGCCTTGTCGCGGTCCGTGAAGAAGCCCGTGCATTCCAGGACGAGGTCGACGCCGTTGTCGCCATGGGGAAGCTTGCCCGGCTCGCGCTCGGCGGTGACCTTTATCCGGCGGCCGTCGATGATCAGGTCGTTGCCGTCGGCCCGGCACTCGCCCGGGTAAGCGCCGTGCACCGAGTCCCGCCGGAACAGCAACGCGTTGGATTCGGCGTCGGCGAGGTCGTTGATGGAGACCAGCTCGAGGCCGCTGTCGGCCTTCTGGAGCAGGGCCCGAGCCACCAGACGCCCGATCCGACCGAAACCGTTGATCGCAACTCTCGTCGCCATATTATTGATCTCCTTGAGAATTAAGCGCCGCCAGGATGCGGGGCACGATCGCTTCGGCGGTGAAGCCGAAGCGCTTGAACAAATCTTCGGCCGGCGCCGAGGCGCCGAACCGGTCGAGCCCGATGGCGAGGCCGCGCGGCCCCACATAGCGTTCCCAGCCCAGCGTGGTCCCCGCCTCGATCGAGACCTTGAGGACGGGGTCGGGAAGCAGGTCCGCCCGATAGGCCTCGTCCTGGGCGTCGAACAGCGACCAGCAGGGCATGGAGACGACGTCGGCGCCGATCCCCTGGGCTTCGAGCGAGTCCGCCGCCGCCAGCGCCACCTCGACCTCGGAGCCGGTCGCGACCAGGACCACCCGGCGCGCCGCTCCTGCGGAGCGCAGGCGGTAGGCGCCGCGGGCGCAGAGGTTTTCGGCCTGCTCCAGCCTAAGCTGGGGAAGGTTCTGGCGGGTCAGGGCGAGCACCGAGGGACCCTCGCGCCGCTCGAGCGCCAAGGCCCAGCACTCGGCAGTTTCTATAGCGTCCGCAGGGCGATAGACAGTAAGGTTCGGAATCAGTCTCAAGCTCGTCAGATGTTCGACCGGCTGGTGGGTCGGCCCGTCCTCGCCGAGCCCGATCGAATCGTGGGTCATCACATAGACGACCCGCACCCCCTGCAGGGCGGAGAGGCGGATGGCGGGGCGGCAATAATCGGAGAAGACCAGGAAGGTGCCGCCGTAGGGGACGATTCCGCCGTGGAGGGCCATTCCGTTCATCGCCGCGGCCATTCCGAACTCGCGGATCCCATAATAGAGGTAGCGGCCCGAATAATCCTCTTTCGTCAGAGGCTTCTGTCCCTTAGTTTTGGTGTTGTTCGAACCGGTGAGGTCGGCCGATCCGCCGATCGTATCGGGCAGATCCGCGTTGATCGCCTCCAGCGCCAGCTCCGACGCCTTGCGGGTGGCGACATGTTGAGGATTCGCCATTAATTGCGACAAATGTTGAGAGATGGAGAAGGTTTGCGGCAGCCTGCCTTCCATCCGCCGCACGAACTCCTCGCGCCTCGGCGAGGCCGCCAGACGGGCGCGATAATCCTCATGGACCTGCCGCGAACGCCCACCCGCCTCCCGCCAGGCCGAGAGGATCGGCTCGGGAATGTCGAACGGCTTGCTGTCCCAGACCAATTGCTTCCTGGCCGCGGCGACCTCGTCCGGGCCGAGCGCGGCGCCATGGGTGGCGGCGGTGCCCTGCTTGTTGGGAGCGCCCCAGCCGATGATCGTCCGGCAGGCGATGAGCGAAGGCCTGGGATCGGCCAGCGCCTCGTCGATGGCCCGGCGGATGGCGGCGAAGTCGTGGCCGTCGCACGACACGGTGTGCCAGCCGCTGGCGGCGTAGCGGCCGATCGTGTCCTCCGAACGCGAGAGGTCGGTGCCGCCGTCGATGGTGATCCTATTGTCGTCCCAGAAGACGTTGAGCCGCCCCAGCCCGAGATGGCCGGCGAGGCCCGCGGCCTCGTGGTTCACGCCCTCCATCAGGCAGCCGTCGCCGGCGATCGCCCAGGTGCGGTGGTCGACCAGATCGTCGCCGAACACGGCGTTGAGGTGGCGCTCGGCGATCGCCATGCCGACCGCCATGGCGAAACCCTGGCCGAGCGGACCGGTCGTCGCCTCCACCCCGGCCAGCATGAAATTCTCGGGATGCCCGGCGCAGGGGCTGCCGAGCTTGCGGAAGTTGGCGATCTCCTCGATCGTCGGATTGGCATAGCCGGTCAGGTGGAGGAGGGAATAGATCAGCATCGAGCCGTGGCCGGCCGACAGGACGAAGCGATCGCGGTCGTGCCATGCCGGATCGGCGGGATCGTGCTTCAGATATTCGGTGAACAGGACGGTGGCGACGTCGGCCATCCCCATCGGCATTCCCGGATGGCCCGAATTGGCGGCCTGGACGGCGTCCATCGAAAGCGCGCGAATGGCGTTGGCGAGCAGTCTCGGATCGGCGGCCATGCACTTTCCCAAGAGGCGGCGCCCGAGCCGGGCGCGAGGAGAGTCGGAACGACCCTCCAGCAAGAGCGCTCCTTTATCGGCGGCGGCGCGCCCGTCAACCGCAGCCTGCGCGGTTTTCAAAGCCCGCGAGGCCGTGCTATGCGGCAAGGCATGGGGCAGGACAGAGTGGAACAGGCGATCGGCCGCATCGAGAGCGCTCTGGCCCGGATCGAGACCGCGGCGGCCCGAGGCTCGGCTTCGGAAGCTTCGTCCGACGGCGCCCTCACGGAGGCGCACGAGGCGCTGCGCGGCCGGGTTCGCGAGGCCCTCGCCCAGCTCGACGGGCTCATCGAAGCGGCGGAGGCGCGCTGATGGCATCGGTCGAGGTCGAGATCGCGGCCCGCAAATATTCGGTCGCCTGCCGCGACGGCGAGGAGGAGCATCTGCGCTCCGTCGCCGCCATCGTCGACTCCAAGGCCCGCGACGCGGCGTCCGCGCTGGGCAGCCTCAGCGAGGCCCGCCAATTGCTCTTCGCCTCCCTCCTGCTCGCCGACGAGCTCAAGGAGCACAGGTCCGGCCAGCCGCCCGCCGCTCCGGCCGCGCCGGCCGAGATCGACCCTGCCCTGGTTGACGCGCTGGAGCGTCTGGCCGGTCGGGTCGAAAGCCTGGCGGACCAGCTCGAGCGCGGTGCGGAGCCTTCGTAGCCCGGTAGTGGCGCGCCGGAAGAATTGTTTCCCACAAAGCACACAAAGGGCACGAAGATACCGCGTAGCGGCTTAGCGCCCCGCCCGTCCGGAAACGCCGCGGCGTCCGCGCCCCTAAGCGCCTTTGTGTCCTTCCTGTGCTTTGTGCGAACAAATTGCGGCCTTCGGCCGCGGCAGGACGCCTGCGGTGTCGCGCAGCCGTTGTCAGCTCGGCTTCCCCTCCCTAGATAGGGGCCGACGGGTACTGCCCGGTGCGCGCTTTTTGAACATCCCTGGGCGATAAGCATCCTAGGGGGCTATCCCTGGTCGGGCCCTGGTCCGGCACATATGGCCCCCACCTGACGTTGACGCGTCAGAGGATATTCAAGCAAACGGCCATGGTGGTCCCGTCACCCTCCCCTCCCGACAAACCCGCACTGCGCCGCGAGGCGCTGGCGGAGCGACGCGCTTACGCGCGTTCGCTTGGACCCGGAGTCCGCGCCGAGCTGGAGCTCAAGCTGGCTCAGATCGTGCTTCCGAGGCTGATTACCGCGAAAATCGTCGCCGGATATCACCCGCTCAGGGACGAGATCAGCCCTTATTTCGTCCTCGACCGGCTCGGCGACGGCCAGCGCGCCGCCCTCCCCTGGTTTCTCGACCGCGACTCGCGGATGCTCTTCCGCGAGGCGCCCGCGGTGGAGCCGAGCCCGTGGGGCGTGCTCCAGCCCTCGGCGGAGGCGGAAGCGCTGGTCCCCGAGGTCGTCCTCGTGCCCCTGGTCGCCGCCGACCGCGCCGGCACCCGAATCGGCCACGGCAAGGGTCATTACGACCGCGCCCTCTCTCACCTGCGGGAAGGGGGCCGGGTCCTCACCATCGGGCTGGCCTGGGAGCCGCAGATCCTCGCCGACCCGATCCCGGCCGACCCTTGGGACGTGCCCCTGGATGCCATCGCAACCCCTGGAGAATGGATCGACTGCCGATGACGCAAGCCAAGCCGAGCTGGCGCAAGCCCGCGGGGATGCTCCTGCTCCTCCTGCTGATCGCGGTGTGGGGGTTCGTCGTGGTCACGGTAGCGGAGGCGCTTCCGGACCTGCCGTGGCCCTTGAAGGCACTATTTTACATTGCCGCCGGGATTGTGTGGATCGTCCCGCTGAAGCCGTTGCTGCGGTGGATGGAACTTGGGAGATGGCGCGAGTGACGTCCGCCTCAGTGACTCTATGCCGCATCGGCCTTCCGCGAACCGATAGCCTTAGTGGACAACGGCCGCTATCTGTAAAGCTTAAGGGCATCGAGGGCGCGCCTAGCTCGATTCCCGTCACCAGCAATGCGAAAGGCCGTGATTGAACCTTCCGATATCTCCCCGCCGAAACAGTAAACATCTCGTCGTAGGGTATCCCGACCGGCGGACACCCGAGATCGACATATATTTTTCGGCCGACGTGGAAACGGACGGTGCGATTCCCGGGCCGTTCTCAATCCTTTCGTTTGCGCTGGTCTACGCTGGCGCATTTGACGGAGAAACCTTCTACCGGCCTCCCACTTACGAGAGCCGACTCTACATCGAGCTCAAGCCAATATCCGAGGAGTTTGAGCCAGAAGCCCTGCGCATCAACGGGCTTGATCGCGAAGCGCTCCTTCAAAACGGTTGCGATCCCCGGGTCGCGATGTCTCACGCCGCCAGCTGGGTTCGAGAAATTGCTGGGGGCGGAGACCCCGTCTTCGTCGCTTACCCTCTCAGCTTCGACTGGTCTTGGCTCTACTGGTATTTCCTCAGCTTTTCAGACACCGGCTCCCCGTTCGGCCATTCTCGTTGTTTCGACATTAAGACCGCCATGGCCATCATGCTTGATCGGCGGATAGGGGATGCCGGACGTCACCGAGTTCCCGATCTCCTGAAGGCGCATTCCGTGCACACTCATCATGCCTTAGACGACGCAATCGAGCAGGCAGAGATCTTCGCGAACCTGTTTGCTTTTGGGGCGGAGGGTTGACTGACCTCTACTTAAAAGACGTGAGACGCGTGTCATCAAGCCGATTCGAGGCGCTTCGCACGCAGCTTTCAGAAGCTGAGAAACTGATTGCCGGAAGAGCCTGTGTCTACGCGACCGGATCCTTCGGACGCCTGGAAGCCGGTCCGTTAAGCGACCTCGACCTCTTCATCGTTGTAACCACGGAAGAAAGCGACAAAGGAAAGATTCGCCTACTCAACGGCATAGACGAGATAAAGCTAAAATTCCACCTTATCACCGCGGTGGAGCAGCAAGGCATTTCCAAGTTTGATGCCGGGGGACGTTATCTCGAGAGTCACGGAATTGAAGATTTCGTATTGGCGCTGGGGTCTCGCAAGGACGACTTCCAAAACACGCTGACTGGCCGACTGCTGCTTCTGCTCGAAAGCCGCCCACTGCTTGGCCGCGATATCTACAATCACCTCCTCAACGACGTGGTTGATGCCTATTTCCGTGACTATCCTAGCAATAAAGTTAATTTCGTCCCCTCTTTCCTAATTAATGACATTTTGCGCATGTGGCGAACGTTTTGCGTCAATTACGAGTTTGATAGGAAAAAAGGTAGTGACGATATTAAGATCAAGAATCTTAAACTAAAGTTCTCTAGGATGATGACCTGCTATTCTGCTATATTGTACTTATTGTCTATCCATGTTGCTACCGGATCTGTATCTCCAGAGGAAGTTAAAGCCATGGTGGCGCTGACTCCAACGGAGCGGCTAGAGCAACTACAGCTAGAAAATTGCCTTTGTGAGCAAACTGCGCAGTCTGCGTTTGCCGCCCGGCTTGACCGGGTACTCAGGGAATATTCTCATTTCCTTGAGATGACCCACCAACCAAAGGAAGACGTGCTCGTGGAGTACCAGAAGCATGCCGCCGAATGGAAACAATCCTCCTACCGCTTTGGCCGAGAGTTCGCGGAAGCTGTTGCCATGCTGGGCACCGCAAGGGGCGAATTCGACGGATTGTACAGGATGATCCTGATATAAACCGAATCGCGACTCAAGGCGGCTGCCCGTCACTTTCCGATTTCGCGCCAGCTCTTCTCGTTCACCTCGACTCCGTGCTTCTTCGCCGCCGCCTCGATTCGCTCCCAGGCTGAATCGCGCTCTGAGTCGCTGACGTCCTTCACCTGGTTGAAGCGGGCGATGGCGTTTCGCACGTGGCTCGCGTCTTCCAGCGGTCCCTTGCGCTGCTTCGGGAAGGCGAAGTCGCCCGACTCGAGGTGGTCGCGCTCTTCCGTGGTGAGTTTGGACATCACGCTCTCTCTTCGAAACCGCCGTCCGTGCTCAACCTGCACGGGCCGCCGGCCGTTCCGGGCTCGTCGCGCCCGGCCTAGAGCGGCGGCACCGGCGAGAGGTATTGGGCCTGGGCCCAGCACTGGCCGCCGCGATAGGCGAGGCTGGCCCAGGGGCCGTCATAGCCCAGCACCCGCACTTCCCGTCCCCGCAGGAGGTTGCGGACCCGGCGGGCTTCAGGAACGGGGGCCTCCCGGCAGATCAGCAGGCTGGCCGCGACGTAGGCGATTTCCGTACCGGCCGAGCCGTCCTCGAAGCCTTGCCGCCCGGCGGTCTCCGGCTCCCCTGGCAGGACAGGGGGGCTCGAGGCGGCGAACGGATCGTATTTGGCTCCGGTTTCAGACCCTTCCCCGCCGGCTCCCCGGACGCCGGACGGCGCCGGCTGGCCCGGGGTCGGCGAGCCCGTCGAATAGAGCGCGAGCGCAACCCCCACGGTCACCGCCACCGCCAGCGCCAGCCCCGTCACAAGCACCGGTCTCGGCTCCGCCGGACCCGACCAGAAATTATGCACCGCCGATCGGACCTTGCGCCACCGCTCGGGCAGTCCGCCGGCCTTGCGGGAGACGGGTTCCACCTCCGGACCGACCGGCGGTGCGAGCCCCGCCGCGAAGGCGCCGGCGGGCGCTCGGGCGCGTTCCGGGCCGAAGGCCGTGTCCGCTTCCAACGGATCGTCGTCCATGAAGTCCCAGGTCGAACGGCGGCGCCGCGCCGGGGCCTCGGGAGGCGGAGGCGGAGGCACAGGCGGTGCCGCTTGGGCCCGGTTCGCCGCATCTTCAGCGTTGAGCTGCGCCAGAACGTCCTGGATCGGGAGCCTGCCGGAAGGCCCGGCAGGCGCCCGGGCCGGAGGGACTTCGTCCAGCGGCTCCGGCGGAGCGCCGGATGCCGGCTCGGGAAGCTCCGTCGAAGGAGACGGCGTTTCCGATGGGTCGAGACGGTCGGGAGCCGGTTCGGGCGAATCAGCCCGGGGGCGTTCGGAATCGGCACCGGACTCGGCCTCAGCCGCCGGCTGCGACAAGCCCGGAGGCGCCTCGGGAGCGCTCTCCTCGGGAACCAGGCCGACCTCGGGGCGGCCGGCGGGCGGGCGATCGCTCCAGACCACCCGATAGCCTTTGGGCACCTGCCAGCCCTGGAAAGCCGTTCGCACCAGGTCGCAACCGCAATTTTCGCAGGTCGCGAAGTAAAGGCCGTCGTTCCAGCGCGGGATCCCGCGGGGCCGGTGGCGGCCCAGCCGACACAGCAGGCTCACCTCAGCCCGCCGCCGTCATTGCCGCGAGTGCCGACCGCGGCCGCGCACAGCCCACCGCGCGGCGGGGTGCGCTGACTTGACGGTTTTGCCGCGACGATCATGCTTTTCGCTCCTGGCCTCGGACGGCGGACGCTCCAGCCTATTCTATATAGACAGATTTTTGCGCCTTGCCGGCGGCGGACGGCGGGTTCCGTGCGGGCGGCACCTCGGTCGCCGGAAGCGGCTCCGACTCGAAGGCCTCGGCGCGCTCGACATGGCGCATCCGGCCCTGGACCACGGCGCCTTTGACCATCCTGATCCTGCTGTAGGTGACGTCGCCGTTCACCTGGGCGCCCGCCTCGAGCGCAAGGTCGCCGGTCTCGATGGCGCCCTCCACCCTGCCGGAGACCCGCACCCGGTCCGCGACGACGTCGCCCCGGATCTCGCCTTGCGCGCCGACCTCGAGCGCGGCGCAGCGGACGTTGCCGGCGATCCTGCCGCGGATCGCGAGGTCGACGTCGGCCTCGATGTCGCCCTCGACGGAGATGCCGCTTCCGATGACGGAGGGTCCCTCGTCGCCCGGGGGCGGATTTGCACTGCTTGCCATTCCAGTCTCCGCAGCCGAGCCTCTGGCCGCGTGGAGCGACGACAGCTGCCGGCATTGTGACAGACGCATAGTCAGCGGAAGCGAATCCTCCAACGATGCGTTCGTCCGCGAACAGCATGGGCCCAAATCGGGACAATTTGTACCCATAGGTTGGGCCTGAATTGGATCGTCCCGAATTGGGGCTGGAACCCTAAGGGCTGATATTTGTTAATGAATTCTTTGGTGAACTACGTATTATCCACAGGTTCGATCACGAGGTTTAAACGGGGGAAATGCCCAGGCGAGCCCCCGAACGGCCTGCCCGGCGCCGGAGCCTCCCCCAGATGGAGAGAGGCATGGAACAGGCTAAGCAGGTCGAGCCCGAAACCGCGGAGGAGATGTCGATCATCGGCTCCGGCATTCGGGTCATCGGTAATATCGAAGCGACGGACGACCTCCATCTGATGGGCAAGGTCGAAGGCGACGTGCGCTGCGCGACCCTTATCCTCGGCGAGAAAAGCGTCATCCGCGGAAGCGTCTTCGCCGAGCGGGTCCGGGCGGCCGGGACGGTCGAAGGCGCGATCGAGACCAAGGACCTCGCGGTCGAGGCGACGGCGCGGCTCACCGGCGACATCACCTATTCGCGGATCCGGATCGCCAGCGGCGGAATCATCGACGGCAAGATGAGCTATCGCGAAAGCGAGGAGGAAGCCGGCGAGGCTGTCGAGGCCGCCCGGCTCAGGCTGGTGGAATCCGGCCCTGCCGCGAAGCCGGAACCGAAAGCCGTGTACATAGAATAAGCGATCTCGAATGAGAGTGCCGAGCCTGTTCGCCAATCGGCCTGCGGAAGACTGACGTGCCCGATGTCGCGATCATCCATGCCGCCGACAAGCACACGGCCGCGACTCGACTCGCCGACGCCATCGCCGCCGCCGGCTTCGCGGTCGGCGCGGTCGAGATAGGAGATCCCGCCGAGCTTGCGGATGCGGTGGCCGGATGCGCCGCCGACGCCAGGATCCTGATCTGGTCGAGGCCGCTGGTGTCCCACGCGCTCCATTCCGGGGATCTGCACCGGATACGCCAGCTTCGCGGGCTGATCGAGGTCTCCGCGGACGGGATCACTCCCCCTTCGCGGGGCGACGATGCCCGGGTCGTTTCCATCTCGGGATGGCGCGGGCAGCCTTTTCATCCCGGCTGGCAACGGATCCACCTCGAGCTGAAGCGCCTGTGCGGGCCGCGCAAGGCGCCGCCCGAGGCGATGGCGCCGGCGGCCCCAGCCAGGGATCCTCGTCCCGAGCGGACCGCGCCGGCCGCCCCGAGCGGAGACGTCCGGCCTCAAGCGCGCCGGCTGATGCTCGGCGGCGGGGCCGCCGTCCTCCTGGTCGCGGGGATTGCGGGGGCCGCGAGCTGGTTCGGCGAAAGCGCGCCCGAGACTCCGCCTCGCCGGGAGTCACCCGGGCCGCGCGATTCGGCTGCGGCCGGCGAGCCTCGGCGGCCCGAGCGCGGGACGGAGCCCGCTCCGGCGACCGCTCCTCCGGCCCGGGTTCCCGCTCCCGGCCCTTCCGAGCCCCCGGCTTCCGCCCGGGCGGAGGCCGAGGCTCCCCGGGCGGAACCGCCCAAGGCTGCCGCGCGCCCCAGGCGGGAAGCCCCGCCCCAGGCCGCACCCGCCAAGAAATATTCGCGGAAAAATTCAAAGGTGATGCGGGAGTTCTGCGAGCGGAGCGGACGGTCCACGCCGCAATGCCGGGTTTTCCTGCGCTCGGTTCGCGGCGGCGAGGGCGATTGATAAATTGCCCTGGAAAGCGACCGAGGCGCTCCGGGATTGCCGCTGCGGACGTCAGGCCATCGCGCGGGCCCGCGACGCGCTGTGGCCGCCGGCGCTGTAGAGGATCTCGCGCGCCCTTTCGGAGTCGATGCCGGAGTCGCCGGTGTCGACCGACACGAACACTCCGCCCGAGTTGATTCGGCTCGGCCCTGGATGCCGGACCAAGTTCAGAATGAGGGAGGGCTCAATCGGGAGGCGGCGGGGTCTCGGC
Organism: Allosphingosinicella sp.; assembly: GCA_036386555.1. Classification (GTDB taxonomy): domain Bacteria; phylum Pseudomonadota; class Alphaproteobacteria; order Sphingomonadales; family Sphingomonadaceae; genus Allosphingosinicella. The sequence continues at coordinate 37,355 of DASVVM010000073.1, read as the reverse complement.
CGGCGCGCCGCCGGGGAAATCCTGGTCCGGCCGGTCGGGGACGATCTCCGGAGGCTCGATGCCCGGTTCCTCCATCGGGGGCTCGACCGCGGGAGTCTCCGCCGGCGATTGCGGCCCGACGATGTCCGGGGGGGGCGATCTCGGGCTGGCTGGCCATCCTGATTCTCCTTGAGTCGATTACTCCGGCTTCGCCAACGCCCCGCACAGGCCGTCGGTCGCAAGCGCGATGCGCGATTCGGTCGTCGTGCGGTTCGAGGGGTCGTTCCTCACCCCCTTCGTCTCGGTGTTGAAGGCGAGGAGGGTGCCGGCGCGCTGGGCGGGGCAGAGGCTGAGATAGGCCCTGAAGCCGTTTTGGTCGCCGTTGTGGCCGACGAAGCGCACGCCCCTGTCCTCGTCGATGAAGAAGGACAGGCCGCTTTGCGTGGTCCTCGCCATCCGGCCCTGGGTGAAGTCCTCCCCGGCGGCGATCTGCGGGCGCCACATCTCCTCGAGCGAGGCGCGCTTCAGAACGAGATCATATTCCGCCGAGCGCCGCGGGTCGCCGAGCAGGAAGGCGACGTATCTCGCCATGTCGGGCATCGGCGCGTTGAGGCCGCCGTTGGAGACCGTGACTCCGGTGTCGACGTCGAACAAGGCGGCGACGCGCTTGCCGTCGCGTATGTAATAGCTGTGCGAGCGGTGGCGCAGGAGATGGGGCGGGGTCCTGTCGAAATAGCTCGAATGCATGGCGAGGGGCTTGAGGATGTTCTTGTCGACATAGACTTCGAAATCCTCGCCCGACAGGCGCTCGATCACCTGGCCGAGATAGACGATCCCGGGATTGGAATAGCTGAAGCGGCTGCCGGGCCGGAACTCGACCCGCGTATAGGGGAGCATCGCCGCCAGCTGCGCCCAGCTCTTCGGCTCGAACGGCTGCCAATCCTGCTCGCGCCAGGGCCAGGTGCCGCCCCGGAAGCCCGCGCTGTGGCTCATCAGCTGGCGAAGCGTTATCGAGTCGGTGCCGCCGAACGGATTATGCACCTGGGCGAGCTCGGGCACGTAGCGGATGATCGGATCGTCGAGCTTGAGCAGGCCCCGGTCGCGCAGCTGGAGGATCGCGATCCCGGTCATGGTCTTGGTGATCGAGGCCCAGTGATAGATGGTGCGGGAGTCCACCGGGACATGGGCCCGGGCGTCCTGCTCGCCGAGATGGTCGGCGGCGACCGTCCGGCCGTCCCGGACCAGGTAGAAGCTGCTCCCGGCGATGCCCGAGCGCCGGATCTCGGCGCGGTGGAGCTTGCGGAAGTCGGAGAGTGCGGCCTCGAAGGCGCGCTCCCCGGCGGCGGCGGGGGTGGCGGCGAGGAGGAAAGCGGCGGCGAGCCAGCGTGGCATAGCGAGGTTCCCGATGCTCATTGCGGACGAGGGAGAGCGGCCGGTCTTCACCTGCCGTCGCCCTGAATTCGTTTCAGGGTCCAGCTCTCCGCCTCCACCGGGGCTCGAAACTGGATGCTGAAACAAGTTCAGCATGACGGGAAAAACCTAGCGAGTCACGACCAGCCGATAGCCGCAATCGAGGGCGTCAAGGGTCAGGAGGCCGCCATAGCGTTCGGCCCAGGCGCCGCTCGCGAGATCCGCCTCGAGCCTCGCCAGCGCCTCCGAGACGTCGCCCAGCGCCCAGAAGGACGACATGGCCGCCCTCACCTTCGGGTCGAGATAGGCCGCGGGGCGCCGCCAATAGGCGCTGAGGAAGCCGTCGGTGCAGTCGTGGGGGATTGGGACCGCGACGATGTCCACCGGGCCGAGCCAGCGCCCGAAATCCTCCAGCTTCGGCATCTGGGCCTCATCGAGGGCAATGAGTTCCGGGATGTAATCGAAGAGCCAGAAGCCCCGAAAGGACGGGTCGTAGGTGAGAAGGACGATCGGGCCGCGCGTCACCCGGCGCATCTCGCGGAGGCCCTTCGCCTGGTCCGACCAATGATGGATGGTGAGGATCGCCATCGAGGCGTCGAAGCTCGAGTCGGCGAAGGGCAGGTCTTCGGCCCGGCCCTGGAAGACGGCGGCGGCGGGAGTCCGGCGCTGGCGGATCATCTCGATCGAGGGCTCGAGCGCGGTCACCGCCCGGCCGGCGGGCTCGTAGGAGCCGGCACCGGCGCCGACGTTGAGGACCGTCCTCGAATCCGCCAGGGCCGCATCGATCGCCGCCGCGATCCGCGGATCGGACTTCCTCAGCTCCGAATAATTCACTCCGATGCGATCGTAGCGGCTGGTCATGGGCCGGTCATTAGGCCGGTCGCCGGGGTGAAGAAACCGGGATGGCTGCCTTCCGCGCTATCGGGGTGCCGGCGTACAGCGGTCCGCGGGGGACCAGCGGGTGCCGTAAAGATGATGGGCCGGGCCGTGATCCTGCCAGAATTGATGCTCGAAGGTAATGACGGTGGGCACGGGCGCCTCGGGCGATTGAGGGACCGACAGGTCGAAGCGGCAGACGGCCCGGTTGCGGTGCCGGCCGGCAAAGCGGCAGCTGAGCGAGTCCACCCGATAGTCGGAAACGGGTTCGCCGTCGCCCATCGGATTGCCTTCCTCGTCATGGCTTGGGCCGCGGTAGCCCGGCCGGGTTATGAGATCGTGGATCGCGCAGGAAGACGCGACTTCCTTCGCCGTCGGCAGAGCACAGGCGGGCGGGCTGTCGCGAAGCGCTTCGGGCTGCCGGTAATCCATCGCCGCGCGCAGCCCGCACGAGCGGATCTGGGCCGGCGCAGGCCTGTCGGCCTCTACCGGGGCGCAGGAAATGACCGCCACGGGCAGGGTCAAGACCCACAGCAGCCGCGGCGAATCCTCGGTCATGGCAAGCCTTGTAGCCTGCGGGGAAAAGGCTGGACAGGACCAGGATCGCGCCGCCGCGTCGCCCGGGCTCGATCGGAGATCAGCCCGGCTTTTTGTTCGGGAAAATGTACAATGTCCCGGTTTTTTGCGTCCCGGTTTTTTGCGAAGGGAGGTCATGGAAACGCCCGACCCCAAGCTACACCGGCGCTCGATCCTCGTCGCGGCGCTGTCGACGGTGGTCGAATGGTACGACTTCACCTTGTACCTCTATTTCTCGACCGTCCTCGCGCGGGTCTTCTTCGGCCCCGGCACCGCTTCGCTGGCCGCGGCCCTCGGCGGATTCGCCGTCGCCTATTTGATGAGGCCGGTCGGGGCCGTCGTCTTCGGCCATATCGGCGACCGCCGCGGGCGCCGGCCGATGCTTCTGCTTTCGATGGCTTTGATGTCGGCGGCGATGCTTCTCACCGCATTGCTCCCGACCGCGGCCCAGATCGGCCCGCTCGCGGCCTGGCTGCTCGTCCTGCTGCGCTGCGTGATGGGCTTCTCGGTCGGCGGTGAATATACCGGGGTGGTCGCCTATCTTCTGGAAAGCGCGCCCCGCGCCCGTCGCGGTCTCGTCGCCTCCCTGGCCGCCGCGGCGAGCGAGGTCGGGGCGCTGCTCGCAGTCGGAGTCTCGGCGCTCACGGTGAGCTCGATGTCCAACCCGGACCTCGAGGCCTGGGGTTGGCGGATCCCGTTCCTGGTCGGAGCGGCCCTGGCCGGCACCGTCTGGCTGGCCCGTTCGACGATGAACGAATCCCCGGATTTCGAGCGGCAGCGGGAGCAGGGCAGCATTCCCCGCTACCCGGTCCTCCAGGCGCTTTCCAGGCAGCGTGCCGGAGTCGCCCGGGGCTTCGCGATCTCAGCGCTCGGATCGATCACTTATTATGTCGGGATCACCTACGTCCCGGCCTTCCTCACCTCGGTCGGCTCTGCCAGCGAAGCGGAATCGCTGTGGCTCTCCACCCTCGCGGCCGTCGCCGTCATCCTCGTCACCCCTGCCGTCGGGCTGCTCTCCGACCGTGTGGGAAGGAAGCCGGTCCTGCTCGTGCTCGCCGGGCTCAGCGCCGTTCTTCCGGCTGCGATGTTCTCGCTGATGGCAAGCGGATCGACCGGACAGGCCTTGATGGGCGCGATCGTCCTTGCCCTCGTCGCGGGCGGGGTAAGCGCGGTCGGGGCCGTTGCGACGGCCGAACAGTTTACAGGCGAGGCCCGGATCAGCGGTCTGGCCCTCGGAGCGACCGTCGCGACGGCGATCTTCGGCGGCCTCACGCCCTGGCTCGCGCAGGTTCTGATTGAAGGAACCGCACGAAACGAGATCCCCGGCTTGATGATCGCGATCGTCGCTCTTTGCGTCACACCCGTCTTTCTGACGATGCGCGAGACTCGGCCGGGATGACGTGGGGAAATGGCGCGAGTGACGGGGCTCGAACCCGCGACCTCCGGCGTGACAGGCCGGCGCTCTAACCAACTGAGCTACACCCGCGTGGGAGCGGGCGAACTATGCGCTGGCCCCCCGCCTGTCAACCAGGGGGCGCCGCGTTTCGAGCGGGATTGCGGATTCGCCGTGCGAACTCATTTTTAAACGCAAAGACGCAAAGACGCAAAGAGCGCGGAGCGCTGTAATCCCGCTGCGGACGGTTCGGCGCCGTCAGTGGGCAAAGGGGTGATCCGCTTCGCGGAATCTTTGCGTCTTTGCGTCTTTGCGTTGAAAAACCGACTTGCCCTGCCGGCAGCAAGTAGAGCGCAGACGGCACCTGCGCCTAGGGCTTCGCCGCCGCCGCCCGCTCAGCCTCCCCATGCTCCTCGTGGTGGTGGCCGGTGAGGGTCCCCTCCTCGAACAGGAAGCCGGCGATGTCGGGCTTGCCGGCGGCGTCGAGGACGGTCTTGGCGATGATCAGCAGGGGCACGGCGAGCAAAGCCCCGGTCGTCCCCCAGACCCAGGCCCAGAAGCTCAGTGCGACGAGGATCAGCAGCGGGTTGATGGTGAGGCGGCGGCCGACGAAGAAGGGGGTGATGAGGTTCGCTTCGACGAGATGGACCCCGATGAAGCAGAGCGCCGGGAGGAAGGCGTACCAGGGGTCGGCGAAGGCCATCAGCCCGCCGAGCGCGAGCAGCAGGACCGAGGCGATCGGCCCCAGATAGGGTATGTAATTGAGCACGGCGACGATCCCCCCCCACATGAGCGGAGTCGGCATGTCGAGCATATAGAGGATCAGGGACACGGTGAGGCCCATCGCGATGTTCACGATGGTGATCGTGCCCAGATAGGTGGAGGTTGCGTCGACGACCTCCTGGATGGCCCGCGCCGTGGTCATCGCCCCGTCGAAGCTGGAGCGGGCGGTGATCGTGCGGCGGCGCATGCTGGTCCAGCCGGCGAGGAAGAAGAAGATCACCAGGAGGGCGAAGAACATCTGGATGGCGGCGAAAGGCGCGGACGTCGCGATGATGTCGAGGAGCGAGTTGGGAGTCTCGAGCTGGACCGTCCGGGGCGTGGCCGCGTGGGTTCCGAACTGCTCGACGATGTCGTCGAGGAAGCGCTCGAGGTCCGAATAGACCTCCATCAGCGGCGCGAGCGTGTCGCGCACCCGCCCGATCCGCTCGGGAAGCAGCCTTACCCACTCCGCCGCCGGAAGGACGATCGAGGCGACCGCGATGTTTGCCATGGCGATGAGGACGAGGATGCAGGTGAAGGCCGCGAGGGGCGACGGGAAGCGCCGCCGCTCCAGCCATTCCAGCATCGGAACGAGGGCGATGGCGATGACGAGCGCGGCGGTGACCGGAAGGAAGAATTCGGCCCCGGCCCTCAGAGCGAAGGGCAAGGCGATGGCCAGCCCGGCGCCCGCGATCAGGGTTAACGCGGCGAGCAGCCGGTCGCGCCGGTAAGCGACCTCGGCCGGCTCCCAATTGGGATCGACCGGATCGACTTCGGTCGCGCCTTCAATGACTTCCTTCCCCTGGAGCCTGTTCATCTTCCTTACCGCAGCCCTTCAGATGTGGCTTAAGCCCAACGGCTAACCGGCCGTTAACGCATTCTTAGGTCCTCCCCCCGCATTAGCTCCAAATCGGATCAAATGCTCGGTGGGGACCTTGCGATGCGTTATCAGGCTACGGGCGCCAAATCACCGGCGTTCCGCAAAAATGCAGCTTTGGCCGCCCTCACGGCGGTCTCTGCCTGCGTTTTCGCGAGCCCGGCGCGGTCGGCCGGAACCCCGGCCGGCACCAACATCACCAACGTCGCCACCGCCACCTATGAGTTGCCCAGCGGCGACGAGGCCAGCGTCGATTCGAACATCGTCACCCTGAAGGTCGACGAGCTGCTCGACGTCAGCGTCGCCTGGAGCGATCCCTCCGACGTCTCGGCTTCGGCCGGAGGCGCCGGCCAGCTGCTCAAGTTCACCGTCACCAACGGCGGCAACGGCACCGAGAGCTTCACGCTGGGCACTGTCGCCAACGGCGGGGGCGACGATTTCGACCCTTCGGTCACCTCCATCGTCCTCGACAGCAATTCCAACGGCGCCTACGACGCCGGAGTCGACACCGTCTATGCGAGCGGAAGCAACGATCCGCAGCTGGACCCGGACCAGTCGACGACCGTCTTCGTCCTTTCCAGCATTCCCGCCGGCGCCGGCGACGGCCACCGCGGCCGGGTCGATCTCACCGCGGTCGCGAAGACCGGGACCGGGGCGCCCGGCACCAGCTTCGCCGGCCAGGGCCAGGGCGGCGGCGACGCGGTCGTCGGAGCGACCGGAGCGGATTCGGAGGACGACGGCTATTACCGCGTCGCCAGGGCCAGCGTCGCCTTCGTCAAGAGCGCGGCGGTCGCCGACGCCTTCGGCGGGACGGCGGCCGCGCCCGGCTCGACCATAACCTACACGCTCGCCGCCACGGTGAGCGGCTCGGGAAGCCTCGCCAACCTCAGGGTCGGCGACCCGGTTCCCGCCGGCACCACCTACCAGGCCGGCTCGCTCACCCTCGAGGGCGCCCCGCTCACCGATTCGGCGGACGCCGACGCCGGGAGCTTCACCGGCACCTCCGTCAACGTCGGCCTCGGCACCGTCGCCGCCGGCTCAACCCGAACCATCACGTTCAAAGTGAAGATCGACTGAGAAGGATGACGCACATGAAGATCTGGCTTGCGCTCTTCGCGCTTCTCGCTCCCGCCGCCGCTTCGGCCGCCGACAACGTCTCCCTGACCAGCAAGGTGCTGGTCGAGCGCGTGAAGCCCGGCCCCGACGGCAAGCCGGTCACGGTCCGCGAGGAGCCGGGCGTCGTTACTCCCGGCGACAAGCTCGTCGTCGTCCTCAGCTACCGCAACAAGGGCTCGGAGCCGGCGACCGGATTCACGCTCACCAACCCGATCCCGGCGGCGGTCGCCTTTACCGGCACCGAGGATTCGAGCGCCTCCGTCTCCGTGGACGGCGGCAAGAGCTGGGGGGCCCTGGCGTCCCTCAAGGTCCTGGCGGCGGACGGCACCAGCCGGCCGGCGGTCGCGGCCGACGTCACCCACGTCCGCTGGTCGCTGCGCCAGCCGATCGCCGCGGGCAGCGGCGGGGAGCTCAGCTTCCGAGGCGTCGTCGAATAATTTCGTAACCCGCAATCGGGCGCCGGCGGGGGGGTTCAGGCGCCCATCACAATGTGATTGGACCAGAGATGACCAGAAACATGCGATTGCTCGCCTCTGCCAGCGTGCTGGCGGCGACGGCCGTTGCGGCCTCCCCCGCCCTCGCGGCCGGGACGACCGCGGGTACCACCGTCACCAACAGCGTCACCCTCGACTACAAGGTCGGCGGGATCGACCAGGCCCAGGTCAGCACGAGCAACCAGTTCACCGTCGACCGCAAGGTCCTCCTGACGGTGACCGAGACGGGCAATTCGCCCACCCAGGTCGCGCCGGGGCAGTCCGCCGCGGTCACGGTGTTCAGCGTGACCAACTCTTCCAACGCTCCGCTCGACTTTGGGCTTGCCGCGAGCCAGCCGAACGGCGGAGCCGGACCGCACACCGGGACCGACAATTACGACGTCGGCAACGCCAAGATCTACGCCGACACCAACGCCAACGGCAGCTACGATCCGGGGACCGACCAGGAGACGAGCTATCTCGACCAGGTCGCGGCGGACACCAGCCGGACCGTCTTCATCGTCGCCGACGTGCCGCTGGGCCGGGCCACCGGCGACACCGCCGTCGTCCGGCTGACCGCCACGGCTGCGGAAGCAACGGCCTCGGGCAGCAAGGGCGCCACCGTGATCCAGAGCACCGGCGCCAACACGGTCGAAATGGACACGGTGTTCGCCGATGCCGACACCGGCGGCAACGTCGCGCGTGACGGAAAGCACTTCGCGGACGACGATTATATGGTCAAGACGGCCACTCTGACGGTGACCAAGACCAGCCGGGTGATCAGCGATGAGCTCAACGGCACGACCGATCCGAAGATGATCCCCGGCGCGGTCGTCGAATATTGCATCGCCGTCGCCAACGCTTCGGGCGGCGAAACGGCCACCGGGATCACCATCTCGGACGAGGTGCCCGACGAGACGACCTACGATTCGGCCTTCGGCATCCTTCTGAACGGTACGGTGACCGGGAGCACCTGCAACGCCGACGGCGCCAGCGGCGGCTCCTACGCCAACGGGATCGTCAGCGGTTTGCTCAACCCCATAGGCGAAGGCGGTGCGGCTACGCTCGTCTTCCGGGTGAGCGTGAAATAGGCGGAGCAAGGGGAGGAGCGGCAAAGTGTCCTCGACACGAAGGCCCCTCCCCTCCCTCGCGATGGGACGGACCACTCCACTTCCGGGGGCGATCCTGCTCGCCCTGCTGACGGCGCTCTGGCTCGCCGCCGCGCCCGCGCTCGCCGCGGGCGCGCCCGGCCCTCGCACGATCTCGAACATCGCGACGATCGAGTGGGAAGCGGCCGGGGGCAAGGTCAGCCAGCAATCCAACCGGATCGACATCGATGTCGGCCCGACTTCGTTCCCGGTCTCGCTGGGCGCGTACCGCTTCGCCCCCGGCGCCCCGAGCCTGTCGACGCCGGTCAGCGCCCCGCAATGCAGTGCCGGCGGCGTCCGTGCGTCGCTCGCCGCCGTCTGGCAGGAGCAGAGGCTGGATCCCGCATCGCTCACAGGCGCGACCGAGATCCTGCCCGGCGAGCCCCTGCTGTTCGTCGTGGACGATGCCGGACACAATCGCGACGGCGCACTTATCGAGACGATCGAAGTGGTCGTTCGAGCCGCCAGTGGCGACAGCCAGACGCTGACGGTGTTCGAAACCGCGGCCGATTCGGGAAAGTTCGCCGGCTTCATCCAGACGGTGCAGCTTCCGGGAGCGTTCGCCGGAGCCCTGCAATCGGCGCAGGCCGTGCCGGCCGGCGGCGATTGCAGCCTGAGCCTCCAGGCGGGGGATCATGTCACGATCGAGAGCCTCGGCGCGGACCATATGCCCGTCGCGGCCGTAACCCTCGATGTGCTGACTCCGGCCGTCCCGTTCGAAAACCCGCACCTTCCCCTCGAGCTCCTCAAGCAGGCGTCGCGGACGACCGCGGCACCGGGCGAGGCCGTGGCTTTCACGGTCGAAGTGCGCAATGCCGAAGCCCGGCTCCCGATCGGCAACGTCCGGGTCACCGACGTCCTGCCGCAGGCGCTGCGCCTGCGGGCCCAGACTCTTCGAGTCGACAATGCGAAAATTACGGCGGAGATCGCCGCGGACGGCTCCAGGTTCACCGTGACCCTGCCAAGCCTCGCCGCCGGCGCGAGCCGCCGGATCAGCTATTCGACCGACGTCAGGCCCGGCGCCGCGGAAGGCGACGCGATCAACCGGGCGGAGGCCGTCGCCGACGGCGGGATTAGAAGCAACGTCTCCGACGCGATCGTGCGAATCCGCCGCGATTCGATCGCGGGGCGCATGACGATCGTCGGCCGAGTGACCGACGGCGGCTGCGGCGCCGATCCGGAAAAGGCGGCGGGAGTCCCCGGGGTGCGGGTGATGCTCGAGGACGGCAGCTACGCGGTCACCGACCGTGACGGCCGCTACCATTTCGAAGGCGTGATGCCCGGCACCCATGTCGTCCAGCTCGACGACATGACCCTCCCCGCGGATCGCGCGGCGGCCGATTGCGCCCGAAACAGCCGCTCGGCCGGCCGGTCCTTCTCGCGCTTCGTCGACGGCCGCGGCGGCGCCTTGAAGCGGGTCGACTTCAAGCTTGTCGCGGTCCCGGCGCGGGCAGGCCGAAGCGTCGGCGCCAGGCCCAGGCCGGCCGCCGCGACGGACCCCGTCGCCGCCGGCGCCGACCGCGACTGGCTCAGCGGCCAGGAGCCGGGCATCGCCTGGCTCTTTCCCGAACCCGAGCACAATCCACGCGCGCCCTTGGTGCGCGTGGCGATCAAGCACCTGCCCGGCCAGAGCGTGAAGCTCCTCGCCGGCGGCCGGCCGGTCGACCCCGTCGCGTTCGAAGGCAGCCGCAAGAACGCCGCCGGATCCGCCGCGGTCAGCGTCTGGCGCGGAATTCCGGTCGAGGGCCGCCAGACCGAGCTCAGCGCCGAGGTCCGCAACGCCGACGGCAGCCTGGCGCAGACCTTGCGCCGCACCGTCCGCTACGGCGCGAGCCCGATGCGCGCCGAGCTGCTCCGCGAGCGTTCGGTGCTGGTCGCGGACGGAGTGACCCGCCCGGTGCTCGCCGTCCGGATGACCGACCGCGACGGCCGGCCGGTCCGCCACGGCCTGACCGGCGATTTCCAGGTGCCGGCGCCTTATTACCCCGCCGTCGAAGCCGATGCGCAGGAGGCCCGGCAGCTCGCCGGACTCGAGCGCGCCCGGCCCTTCTGGCGGATCCATGGCGAGGAGGGCGTCGCCTATATCGAGCTGGAGCCGACCACCGCTTCGGGGACGATCAGCCTGCGCTTCGATTTCCGCGACGGCGAGGCCCAGCGCGAGCAGAGGCTCGAAGCCTGGCTCGACCCGGGCCAGCGGCCGTGGACCATCGTCGGCCTCGCCGAAGGGACGCTCGGCTACAACAAGCTCCAGACCAAGGTCGAGGACCTCGGCGAGGCGGACGGCAAGCGCCTGACGGACGGCCGGCTTGCTTTATACGCCAAGGGAAGAATCCGCGGCAAGTGGCTGATGACGCTTGCTTATGACAGCGACAAAAAAGAGGATGAAACCCGCTTCGGCGGGATCGTCGATCCGGACGCCTATTACACCGTCTATGCCGATCGAAGCGAGCGCCGCTACGACGCGGCCTCGGTGCGCAAGCTTTACCTGAAGCTGGAGCGACCGCAATTCTACGCTTTGTTCGGCGACTATGAGACCGGAATCGACGAGCCGGAGCTCGCCCGCTACGTCCGGGCCTTCAACGGCGTCAAAGCCGAATATCGCTCGGACCGGCTGTCCGCGACCGCCTTCGCGGCGGACAGCCCGAACCGCCACCGCCACGACGAGTTGCAGGGCAACGGCCTGAGCGGTCCCTATGCGCTCGGCGCCCGCAACATCCTCGCCAATTCCGAACGGGTGTGGATCGAGGTGCGCGACCGGCTCCGCTCGGACCGGATCGTCGAGCGCCGGCTGCTCTCGCGCCACGTCGACTACGACATCGATTATGTCGCGGGCACGCTCCGCTTCAAGGAGCCGATCCTCAGCCGAAGCCCGGCGCTGGACCCGCAGTTCATCGTCGCCGACTATGAAGTGGACGGGATCGCGAGCCGGACGGTCAATGCCGGCGGCCGGGCGAGCTGGCGAAGCAAGGACCGCAAGGTCCAGGTCGCGGCGACCGCCGTGAGCGACTCGAACGGCGAGGGCCGGACCAACCTGGCCGGCGCCGACCTGCGCTACCGCCCCAACCTTTCCACCGAGGTCCGGGCGGAGGTCGCGGTCAGCGACAATGAAGCGAAGTCCGTCGCCGACTCGGCCGGCACGGCCACCGCCTGGCAGATCGAGGCCGAGCATCACGGATCGCGCGTCGACCTGCTCGCTTATGCGCGCGAGCGCGAGGCCGGCTTCGGGCTCGGCCAGACCAGTGCCGCGGAGAACGGCACCCGCAAGTTCGGCCTCGATGCCCGCGCCCGCTTCGGAGACACCTGGTCGCTGGTCGGAAGCGCCTGGCACGAAGATTATCTCGGAAGCGACGCTCGCCGGATCGCCGCCCGCGCCCTTGTCGAATATCGCCGTCCCGACCTCGTCGGTCGAGCCGGCCTCACCTTCGCCGACGATCGTCTCGCCGACGGCCGGAGCGCCCGCTCGACCCTGCTCACGCTCGGCGCCACCAAGCGTCTGCTCGGCAACAAGCTCGAGCTGGACGGCCAGACCGAGATCCCGCTCGGCGAGAGCGAGAGCATCGACTTCCCGGCCCGCCACCGGCTGGGCGCCCGCTACGCCGTCAGCAGCGGAATCCAGCTCGTCGGCGCCTACGAGATCGCCGACGGCGAGAAAGTCGACGCCCGCACGGCGCGCCTGGGCTTCGACCTCCAGCCCTGGGCCGGCGCCCGGATCGCGCTCAGCGGCAACGTCCAGGACATTGCCGAATACGGCCCGCGCAGCTTCGCCGCCTTCGGCCTCTCCCAATCGCTGGCGCTCGACGAACATTGGTCGATCGACGCCTCGATCGACGCCAACAAGACGCTGGGCGGGATCGACCCCGCCAGGGTCCTGAACCCGCTCCATCCGGTCGCCAGCGGCGGCTTCGTCGGCGGCGGCGCCGGCACGATCACCGAGGATTTCACCGCGTTGACCGCCGGCGCCACGTACCGTGCCGGCCGCTGGAGCGCGACCGCCCGCGCCGAATATCGCGCCGGCGACCAGGGCGACCGCTACGGCTTCACCGCCGCCGCGCTCCGTCAAATGGGCGAGGGCGAAGCCGTCGGCGGGGCGATCAACTGGTTCGTCGCCGAGAGCGCGGACGGCGCCGAGACCCGGACCGCCAACCTCCAGGTGAGCTGGGCCCACCGCCCCGCGGACAGCCGCTGGTCGTGGCTCGAGAAATTCGAGCTTCGCGAGGACCGGGTGACCGGCGCCGTCGCCGGCCGGCCGGGCCCGATCGGAATCCCGCTCACGATCAGCGGCGATGCCCGCTCGCGGCGGCTGGTCAATTCGCTCTCGGTCAACCGCAGCTCGGGCCGGTCCGAAATCTCAATCTTCTGGGGCTCGCGCTACGTTTCCGAGACCTTCGGGGACCAGGATGTCGGCGGCTGGAGCAACGTCGTCGGAGCGGATTTCCGCTTCGACCTCAGCGACTCGATCGACCTGGGCCTTGCCGGTACCGTGCGCGGCGGCCTCGGCGGCGACAGCGCGGCCTGGTCGGCCGGACCCAGCCTCGGCTTCACGCCGTTCGAGAACGGCTGGGTCTCGATCGGCTGGAACGTGGCCGGCTTCCACGACCGCGACTTCGAGGAAGCCCGCTACACGCGGAGCGGACCCTATGTGACGATGCGCTTCAAGTTCGACCAGCTGACGCTGCAATCGCTGGGCCTTGGAAAGCGGTGATGCGGCTCCTGCGCCTCCTCGCCATGATGCTGGCCCTGCTCCTGCCGGGGGTTCCGGCGGCGGCGGCTACCTATACGCTCGCCCCGACCCAGGACACCGACGTCAGGGAGAATGGCGGCGGCACCTCGAACTGCGGCACCTGCACGACCTTGAGCACCCGCCGGCATTCGACCGGCGAGTACCGCACCCTCTATCAGTTCAGCCTCGCCTCGATCCCGTCCGGGGAGCGCGTGGCGAGCGCGACGTTGCGGGTCTACGTCACCGGCGCCGTCAACAGCACGGTCGGCGTCTACCGGGTCACCCAATCCTGGTCGGAAAGCAGCCTGACCTGGGCGAACAGCGGCGGCGTCTCCCACAATGCGACCGCAGTCGCGACGTTCGTTCCGGCCTCGAGCGGCCGCTATTACGACATCGACGTGACCGGGCTGGTCGCCCAGTGGCGCTCCGGCGCGGCGGCGAACAACGGAGTGATCACCCGGCTCGCCACCAACAACACCACGGCCACCTTCACCAGCAAGGAATGGTCGACGACCACCCAGCGTCCGCAGCTGGTGGTGGTCACCGATCCGGCGCCGAGCCTGGCGACGGCCCTTTCCCATCCGGTCGTCTCCGATCCGCTCAACGGGACGGTCAACCCCAAAGCGATCCCGGGAGCGGTGGTGCTCTATTCCCTGAACGTCAGCAACTCCAGCGCCGGCTATCCCGATTCCAACTCGGTGACGGTGGTGCAGTCGGTGCCGGCCCAGGCTTCGCTCTATGTCGGCGATCTCGGCGCCGCCGGATCGGGGCCGGTGGCCTTCTCCCAGGGTTCCCCCGCGAGCGGCCTCACTTACGCCTATTCGGGCCTGGCGAGCAGCACCGACGACCTCGCCTTCTCCAGCAATGGCGGGGCCAGCTTCGGCTACACGCCGGCGCCGGATTCGAGCGGGTTCGACCCGGCGGTGACCCATATCCGGGTGAGCCCGAAGGGCCTTTTCGCCGGCGCCTCGGGGTCGGGCTCGCCGAGCTTCACGATCAGCTACCGGGTCAAGGTGAAATAGCGCCCACGCCCGCGATATGGTTAACTCCGCTTAAACCCTTCCCGACCTGGAGCGCGGCCGGGGGCCGCGCTTCGGCGGGGCAGGGAGGGATCGAATTTTCCAATAACGGAGGCACGACCTGGACCTACGTGCCGACCGCGAACGCCGCCGGAGTCGATCCCGCGGTCACCCACATGCGGATCAGGCCGAAGGGGGCGATGGCCGCGACGTCGAGCTTCACGCTCAACTTCGGCTACCTCGTCAAATAAAGAGCCTTATCGACTGGTGCCCCCGGCCGGAGTCGAACCGGCACTCCTTGCGGAACTCGATTTTGAGTCGAGCGCGTCTACCAATTCCGCCACGGGGGCACGCGGTTTCGCCCTAACCGAGGGCCGGGCGGGCCGCAACCGCCCGCCCGGCAACGGATTCAGGCGAAGACCTCGGCGACCGCAGTCTCTTCGAAAAGCTCGCGGTAGATGCCGGCGGGCACGAGCACCGTCAGATAGGCGAAGGGAATGCCGGCGATGAGCATCATGATCTGGGACCCGATGCCCACTTCCGGCACCTGACCACTGGACATGCTCCCCATCATGCTCGCTCCCAGGACCAGGACGAGAACGAACAGAACAACGCACAAGAGGATGCCAAGCAGACCCAGATAGGCCATGATGCGCAATTGGCTCGGCCCGGTCAGACGCCAGGATTCGGCAAGCGCGGCGAACAGGTTGAAGCTCTTGCGATCGGCCATCACGGAGGTCGTGCAGCTGAACCGCACGGTCGCCCAGAACAGCAGAGCCATGATGGCCAAGGCGACCAGCACCGCAATGCCTCCCTGTCCGGCCATAGCCAGGGCCGGGTTGGCAGCCCCCATCGAGGCGCCGAAGGCCAGGACGATCAAGAACATGAGAAACATGCCGACGGCCATCGCGGCCATGATCACCGAGTAGAGGGCCGCCATGAGAATCAGCACCGGAATGGCGACCAGCAGCGCCAGGAACGCCATGGCACCGCCGCCCTGCATCGCCTGGGCGATAATGACGGTGATCACCAGGACGATCACGAAGAAGGCGATGACGGCCAACACCGCGCAGATGAGGCCGTAGACGATCGCTCCGCCCAGCGACTCGTCCCTACCGAGACCGATCCGCCAGGAGCTGAAATAACTTCCCATCTGCAGAACGTAGCTGACGATCATGATGACAATCACCGTTCCGGCGAGCGCCGCTACCGAACCGCCTGTGCCCAGCGCATTCTGGCCCATCATCATCGGATTCATGCCGGTGACCCCGCCGGCGATCGCAAATTGCAGGATCGCGGGCGCAAGGATGCCCATGCCGATCAGGATGATGGCGTGACTGGCGGCGTGCCGCGAGATGAACTCAGTGCCCTTGGACCAGGCGCTGCCGAGATTGAATTGTCTCATCGCTAATTCCCCCTATTTTCAGCGTCGATGATTTATGGACCGGAGCGAGGCTACGACGGCAGAAGACTGGGCATGGCGTTTCAGCGCCAATAACATCCAATGCAATTGCGATTCCCCCTTGTGCCGCATCATTGCGGTCGGGGAACATCTTCCGAATTTAGGATGGCGGTTTCAACCCGGAATCGTCCTCCGGATCGCTGCGGCATCGCACGAGGGGGAGCGATTTCCGCCGGACGGCGCGATGACGGGGCGCCAAGTTCACGAGTTCGTCGAATCAGGCGCCCTGTCCGATAAGCCCGGCCGCCGCGATCAGGGCGTTTCCCGACGCTCCTGCCCGGCCTCCCGAGCCTCGTCGATTTTCGCGGCGAGCCGACGCCACCCCTTCATCGACCGGCATTCGGTCCGCCCGGTCTTGATGCGGACGAGGCATCTGCGGGATTCCGGCTCGTCGATGCGGATATCATGATTGAAGAGATGACCGAAGTAGCGCGCAGAACCGGTTCCGACGCTCTCGCCGAACGTCTGGGCCCCGGCCGGTGCGGACAAGAGTGCGAGCATCACAAAGGCGTAGGCGCTTCTGGTCATAATGCCTCCTGGTCCTGCGGGAACATATCCTGCGCCTTCGACTCTGGCCAGTCCGCTCATGGACCCCTCAGCTGCGCGGCGCCTGCCTTCGGTAGCTGAGGGCCTCGGCGACGTGGATCCGGCGGACCTCCCCGCTGCCCGCGAGATCGGCGACGGTGCGGGCGACCCGCATCACTCGGTGGAAGCCGCGGGCGGAAAGGCGCATCGCCTCGGCGGCCTGGGCGAGGAGGCGGCGGCCGGGTTCGTCGGGCCGCGCCACGGCTTCGAGCCGCTCGCCGTCGACTTCGGCGTTGGTCCTTATCCCCTGCCCTTCGAAGCGCTCGGTCTGGACGGCGCGGGCGGCGGCGACTCGGCGGGCGACTTCGGCCGAGCCTTCGGACGGGGGCGGAAGGACGAGATCGGCTGCGGCCACCGCCTGGACGTCGACATGGAGGTCGATGCGGTCGAGCAGAGGGCCCGAGACTCGCGCCTGATAGTCGGCGGCGCAGCGCGGGGCCCGCGAGCAGGCCAAAGCCGGGTCGCCGAGATGGCCGCAGCGGCAGGGATTCATCGCCGCGACCAGCTGGACCCGCGCGGGGAAGGTGACATGGGCGTTGGCGCGGGCGACGCTGACCGTCCCGGTCTCGAGCGGCTGGCGGAGCGAATCGAGGGCGGAGCGCTGGAACTCCGGAAGCTCGTCGAGGAACAATATGCCGAGATGAGCCAAGCTCACCTCCCCCGGCCGGACCCGGAGGCCGCCGCCGACGAGCGAGACCATCGAGGCGCTGTGATGGGGCGCGCGGTAGGGCCGGGTCCGGATCAGGCGGCCGCCCGAAAGGGTCCCGGCGACGCTTGCGATCATCGACACTTCGAGCGCCTCCGACGGAGTAAGCTCCGGAAGGATCCCCGGCAGGCAGGCGGCGAGCAGCGACTTGCCGGCGCCCGGCGGCCCGACCATCAGCAGGTTGTGGCCGCCGGCGGCCGAGATTTCGAGGGCGCGCTTGGCCGTCTCCTGGCCCTTGACCTGGGCGAGGTCGGGGCCGGAGCCCGGGGGTTCCGCCTCGCCCGGCTGCGGCGGCGACAGGACGGCGCTGCCGCGGAAATGGTTGAGCAGGGCGATGAGATCCGGCGCAGCGACAATTTCGACGTCGCCGGCCCAGGCGGCCTCCGAGCCCTGGGCGGCGGGACAGACCAGGCCGAGGTTCCGGGCCGAGGCGTTCATCGCCGCCAGCAGGACGCCCGGCGAGGGCGCGATCCGGCCGTCGAGCCCGAGCTCGCCCACCGCGACATAGCCGGCCAGGGTCTCGGTATCGATTGCGCCCAGCGCGGCGAGCATTCCAAGAGCGATCGGAAGGTCGTAATGCGACCCCTCCTTCGGGAGATCGGCCGGCGAGAGATTGACCGTGATCCGCTTGGGCGGAAGCGAGAGGCCGATCGCTGCCAGCGCCGCGTGAACCCGCTCGCGGCTCTCGGCCACCGCCTTATCGGGAAGGCCGACGACGAGGAACTTCGGCAGCCCGGCCGAAATCTGGACCTGCACCTCCACGGCGCGGGCCTCCAGACCCAGGAACGCCACCGTGGCGACATGCGCGACCATGAATTCGAACCCTCCAGGTCACGCCTTTTCAGGGTATCAGCCGCCGCTAGTCAACGCTTTACGCAATTCCTCGCGACCGCACATTTGACGCCGCGTGAAAAGAGGCCGAACGGTAGCGAAGCGGATGCAACGGGATCCGCGGGAGCGAAGCGGAGGGACGGATGAGCGGATATATGGTGACGGGCGGGGCTGATAAGGGGAACAGGAACTTCTACATGGTGAACGCGGACGATCCGGACCGGGCGCGCGAAGCGGTCAACCGGATGATGGGCTCGAACGATGCCCAGGCGCTTGCTCCCATTCCCGACGAGACCATCGCTCAGTATAATCTCACCCCGGGCCAGGTGTGGCTCTGCACCACCACCAATGCGGTCGGCGAGGTCACCCACAGCGAGCTGAAATAAGCTCGGCCCAAGCCGTCTTGCGCGGCTAACACAGCTTTCCCACATGAGACGAATGGGAAAGATCGACTGGCGGCATCTGACCAACTATCCGGCGGTGCGCAGCGCGCTGGTCATGGTCGGATTCATCCTGATCGGGCTCACTCCGCTGGTCGGCCCGATCCCGGGACCCGGCGGCGTCGTCGTCTTCGCGGCGGGGCTCACCCTGGTGCTCAGATACAGCGCCTGGGCCAAGCGTTATTATGTGCGCTTCAAGCGCCGTCATCCGAAGAAGGGGGACTGGGCGGACTGGGGGCTCAGGCGGGCGAGCGCCAAGCGGCGGCAGGAGTTGGCGAAGGCACGGCAGGAATTGACTTCCGGGGCCGATTTGCCTAACGGCACCGGCAACGAAGGCCGCTCTTGCGAGGGCGGCCCTTTTAATTCCGATTTTCGAGGTAAGAGCGATGAAGCGCACCTTCCAGCCGAGCAATCTCGTGCGCAAGCGCCGGCACGGCTTCCGGGCCCGGACGGCGACCGTCGGCGGCCGCAAGGTCCTGGCCGCGCGCCGGGCGCGGGGCCGCAAGACCTTGTCGGCGTAGCCGGCAGCCGCCTGAGCTCCCTCACCCGCCGAGCCGATTTCCTCGCCGCCAACCGAGGCCGGCGCGCGCCCATGCCCGGATTCGTCCTGCTGGTGCGGCCGCGCGACGACGGCGATGCGGGGATCAGGCTCGGGATCACGGTTACGAAGAAGATCGGCGGGGCCGTGGTCCGCAACCGGATGAAGCGGCGCTTTCGAAGCCTGGCGCGGGAGCTTTTGCCCGACCGCGGGATTGCCGGTGCGGATCATGTGCTGATCGGCCGCCAGGGCGGTATCGAGCGGGATTTCGAACTGCTGAGGGCGGAGCTCGAGAGGGCGCTGCGGAAGGTCGAGGCAGCTATCGTCAGCCCGGCGAAAGCCGGGACCTCAGGGGAAGAAGGCTCGGCGGGTCTCCCCGAGCTCCCGGCTTCCGCCGGGATGACGGACGGGACTCGATGATCGCGAAGCTCTTCATCTGGATCGCTCGCGGCTGGCAATTGGGCCCTTCGCGCGCGCTCCCGCCGAGCTGCCGCTTCCAGCCCAGCTGCTCGGCCTATGCAATCACCGCGCTCCAGCGCTATGGGGCCCTTCGCGGCTCCTGGCTGGCCGCCAGACGACTGCTGAGATGCCACCCATGGGGCGGCTCCGGCCCCGATCCGGTTCCGTAGGGGGAAATAGGTTTGAACGACCATCGCAACATGATCCTGGCGATCGTCCTTTCGGCGATCGTCCTGATCGGCTGGAGCTTTCTGAGCGAGCAATTCTTCCCCACCGCCGCCCCGCCCACGACCAAGGTGGTCGAAGGCAAGTCGGTGCCGATTCCCCAGCCCAAGGCCGACCCGACCGCCGACGGTCCCGTCGCGATTCGCGACCGCAGCCAGGTTCTTCGCGAATCCCCGCGGATCCGGATCGAAACGCCGCGCCTGGCGGGATCGATCAACCTCAAAGGCGCGCGCATCGACGATCTCGTCCTCACCACGCACCGGGAGGGCGTGGCGGCCAACTCACCGCCGATTCGCCTGCTCTCGCCTGAAGGAAGCCCGGATTCCTATTTCGCGAGCCTGGGCTGGATGGGCCAGCCGCAGCGGGTGCCCGGGCCGGAGTCCCTGTGGTCGTCGACCGCGACGCGGCTGGCGCCGGGCAGCCCGGTGACCCTCAACTGGGACAACGGCCAGGGTCAGCTGTTCCAGATCGTCCTCGCCGTCGACGATTCCTATCTTTTCTCGGTCGACCAGAGGGTCGTCAATCGCGGCGCCGGCGACTTCGCGGCCCGGCCCTATTCCGTCCTCAGCCGGAGGGGCGCCTCCAAGGACCCCGATCCATGGACCGCCCATGCCGGACCGATGGGCGTGTTCAACGGAGCCGCCGATTACGACAACGATTACAGCGCGATCGCCGAAGCGGGCGAGCGACGCTTCAGCGGCCGCGGCGGCTGGATCGGATTCACCGACACCTTCTGGCTGGCGGCCCTCGTCCCCGACCAAGGCAAGGCCGTCGACTCCACCTTCCGCCACAAGCGGCCCGACGACAGCTATCAGGCCGACGCGATCGCCGATCCGATCATGACTCCGCGCGGGACCCAGTCGCGCTACGTCTCGCACATCTTCGCCGGGGCGAAGGAGATCGAGCTGCTCGACCGCTATACCGAGCAGCTCGGAACGCCGCTCGAGCGGGCGATCGACTGGGGCTGGTTCCGCTGGTTCATGCAGCCGATCTTCTCCCTCCTGAACTGGCTCTACGCCGCGCTCGGCAATTTCGGAGTGGCGATCATCTGCCTGACCCTGATCGTTCGCGGCCTGATGTATCCGATCGCCCAGAAGCAGTTCAAATCGATGGCGGCGATGCGGGTCCTCCAGCCGAAGATGAAGGCGCTCCAGGAGCGTCACAAGGACGACAAGCCGCGGCTCCAGCAGGAGATGCTGAAGCTCTACCAGGAGGAGAAGGTGAACCCGATGGCCGGGTGCCTGCCCATCCTCATCCAGATCCCGATCTTCTACGCGCTCTACAAGGTGCTGATGGTGTCGGTGGAGATGCGCCACAAGCCGTTCGTCCTGTGGATCAGGGACCTTTCGGCGCCCGATCCGCTCACCCCGGTCAACCTGTTCGGCTATCTGCCGTTCACTCCGCCCTCGTTCCTGGCGCTGGGCGTGCTTCCGATCCTGCTCGGGATCTCGATGTGGCTCCAGTTCAAGCTGAACCCGCCGGCCACCGATCCGGTGCAGAAGCAGATGTTCGCGATCATGCCCTGGGTTCTGATGTTCGTGATGGCGCCGTTCGCGGCCGGGCTTCAGCTCTACTGGGTCGTGAACAACTGCCTCACCATCCTCCAGCAGAAATGGCTGTACAGCCGCTATCCCGGAATGAAGGCGGCGGAAACGCCAGCGCCCGCGAAGTGAGCGAAGGCGCCGAGGATCTGGACGAGACGGCCCGGAAGCTCTTCTCGGGGCCGATCGCGTTCCTGAAGTCGGCGCCCGGGCTCCGTTTCCTGCCCGACCCGGCGGCGCCGGAGGTGGCCTTCGCCGGGCGCTCCAACGTCGGCAAGTCGTCGCTGCTCAACGCCTTGACCAACCGGAACGGCCTCGCCCGAACCTCGAACACTCCGGGGCGGACCCAGGAGCTCAATTTCTTCGACGTCGGCGATCCGCTGCGCTTCCGGCTCGTCGACATGCCGGGCTACGGCTTCGCCAAGGCGCCCAAGGACGTGGTCAAGAAGTGGCGCCAGCTGATCAATTCCTACCTGCGCGGCCGCCAGGCGCTGAAGCGGGCGCTGGTCCTCGTCGACTCCCGCCATGGGCTGAAGGAGATCGACCTCGACGTCATGAAGATGCTCGACGACGCGGCGGTGAGCTATCATCTGGTCCTGACCAAGGCGGACAAGATCAAGGCGTCCGAACTGGCGGAGGTCGAGGCCGCGACCGCGGAGGAGGGTCGCAAGCATCCCGCCGCGCACCCGGAGATCATCGTGACCTCCGCGGAGAACGGCATGGGGATCGAGCGGCTGCGAACGGCGGTGCTGGAGTCGATCCTATGATCCTCCCCAAGCTGCGCTTGGGGAGGATTTAGTAGCCCATCAGGGCCAGCACTTCCCGCCGGCTGCGCTGGTCCTCGCGGAAGACGCCCATCATCCGGCTGGTCGTCATCATCACCCCCGGGGTGTGGACCCCGCGGGCGGTCATGCAGGCGTGGCTGGCCTCGATGACGACGGCGACGCCCTGCGGCTTCAGATGCTCCCAGACGCAGTCGGCGACCTGGGCGGTCAGCCGCTCCTGGACCTGAAGGCGACGGGCGAAGCCGTGGAGGACCCGGGCGAGCTTGGAGATCCCGACCACCCGCTCGGCCGGCAGATAGGCGATCGACGCCTTGCCGATGATCGGTGCGAGATGGTGCTCGCAATGCGACTGGAACGGTATGTCCTTGAGGAGCACGATCTCGTCATAGCCGCCCACCTCCTCGAAGGTTCGGCTGAGATGATAGGCCGGGTCCTCCCCATAGCCCTGCGCATATTCCTTCCAGGCGCGGCCGACCCGGGCGGGCGTGTCGAGCAGCCCCTCGCGGTCGGGATCGTCGCCGGCCCAGCGGATGAGCGTTCGAACCGCCTCCTGAACCTCGGACGGGACCTCGATCTTGGGCGCCGGACGGACAAGATCGCCGTCGGCGGGTTCGTTCCGATGCTCCATCCCATGCTCCGCCGCGGCGGCGGTGGTGACCCCGACAGGATTCGAACCTGTGGCCTACAGATTAGGAATCTGTCGCTCTATCCTGCTGAGCTACGGGGCCGCGCCGCCTGAGGCCGGGAAGTAGGGCGCGGATGCGCCCGGGTCAATTCTCCGTTCCAGGCTCCGCGACCGGGAAAGGCAAAGGCGCGATCGGCACCCCTTCCCCGATCAGACTCTCGGCTTCGGCCGCCGTGGCCCGGCCATGGATGGCCCGAGCTTCCGCCTCGCCGAGGTGGATGGCGCGGGCTTCGTCGGCGAAGCGCTCGCCGACCGGCTCGCTGGCCTCCAGCAGCCGCTTCTGGGCCGCCGCCGCGCTCGCGAGCATGTCCTTCACCTGCTCCGGCGTCGCGCGGTTGCCCTTGGCGCCGACCGCGGGCGCCATCGGCGCCTTGGCGACGTCGGACGAGCCGCAGAGCGGACAGGCGACGAGCCCCCTGCCCTTTTGCTCCTCGAAGGCGGACGAGGAAGCGAACCACGCTTCGAACACGTGGCCAACCGCCGCGCATCTGAGGTCGAAGACGATCACCGGACCCGGCTTACCTGCGGAATGGCGCGGCGGTGGCGAAGCGCCGGAAGCCGGCCCCGGACGGCCTCGACCTCGGCAAGGTCGATCTCGGCGAATCCGACCCCCTCCCCCTCGCCCATGTCGAGCAGCACCTCGCCCCAGGGACCGACGACCAGGCTGTGGCCGAAGGTCTCCCGGCCGTCTTCGTGGCGTCCCCACTGGGCGGCGGCGACGACGAAGGCGCCGGCCTCGATCGCCCTTGCGCGCATCAGCACGTGCCAGTGCGCCCGCCCGGTCGGAACCGTGAACGCCGCCGGG
Organism: Allosphingosinicella sp.; assembly: GCA_036386555.1. GTDB lineage: Bacteria > Pseudomonadota > Alphaproteobacteria > Sphingomonadales > Sphingomonadaceae > Allosphingosinicella. The sequence goes on along the minus strand of DASVVM010000073.1, from coordinate 13,944 downwards.
ATCGCAAGCACCTCGGCCCCGGCGTCGGTGAGCGCTCGGTAGAGGTCGGGGAAGCGCAGATCGTAGCAGATGGAGAGGCCGAGCGGCCCGGCCGGCGAGTCGGCGACCACCGCCCGACCGCCCGGAGCGTAGGAGGCCGATTCGCGCCAGCTCTCGCCGGTCGGCAGGTCGACGTCGAACAGATGGAGCTTGTCGTAGGTTGCCCGGACCTCGCCTTCGCCGTCGATCAGAAAGGCGCGGTTGCGAAGCTTCCCGCCCTCTTCCTGGAGAATGGCGAGCGAGCCGAGCTGGACCCACATCCCGGCCCGGGCCGCGGCCGAGCGCATCGCGGCGAGCACCGGGTCGGCGGCCTCGGTGCGAAGTTTCGCCGCCGCCCGAGTCCGGTCGCGGTCGAGAAGGCCCGACATCTCCGGGGTGAACAGGATGGCGGCTCCCCCCGAAGCGGCCTTCTCGACCGCCGCGACGAGGGCGGCGGCGTTGGCCTCCGGGTCGATTCCGGTCCGGGCCTGGTAAAGCGCGATGCGGGTCATGATGGCGACGGTGCGGCGCGGCGCTTCATCAAGTCAATGGCCGGAACCGGGATCAGCGGTTCGGCACCGCGGCTCCCGCGAAGGGGTCCGCGGCCCTTTCCGGCGGGACCCGCACCGGCTGGACAGCGGTGGCCGGCGGAGTGGGCGCGGTCCAGGGCTCGACATAATAGACCGGCTCCGCGGCCAGCGAATCGCCCGAAGCCACCGACCGGATCCCGGCCGCGATGCTCGAAGCCCCGAAAAGGACGAAGCAGCCGACGACGACGGTCGCGCCCCGCCGGAGGTCGATCCGTCCCGACAGCATCATCAGGCCGACCGTCGCGACGCAGATTACCGCGACGGTCGTCGCCACCGTCCCGAGCAGGGTGTTCTGAAGCCACTGGACCGCCGCGACGACCGCTCCGGACCCGCCGGGATCGCCGAGCAAGGGCGATGAATATGGGTAACCCACGGTCAAGTCCCGCCTTGCCTCCGTCACGGCCGAGAGGCGCTTATAGGCCTGAGCGCCGGGGAACCCAAGGGGATGCACCGCTCCGCGAAACGGGCCGGCGCCGGCTCGCGGCCCTCGGGATCAGCCCTCCGACCCGGCGCCCTGGAGCATCGGATCGAGCCGGCCGCCGCGCTCCAGTTCGGCCAGATCGTCGGAGCCTCCGATATGGCGGCCGTCGATGAAGATCTGGGGAACCGTGGTTCGGCCGTTGGAGCGGCCGAGCATCTCGTCGCGCTTGCCGGGCACGGAATTGATCTCGAACTCCTCGTAATCGATCCCCTTCTGCTCGAGCAACTGCTTGGCCCGGGCGCAATAGGGGCAGCCGAACTTGGTGTAGATCTCGACTCGGGCCATCATTTGCTCCTGCCTGTGTGCGTGGTCCCCGGGAGAACAAAGCGGGCGGCGATAGGTTCAAGCGTCGTCGACATGGACCACCCGGGCCCAGCACAGGACGTCCACCGACGCGGCTCCGCCGCGCTTCAGCGCGCGGGCGCAGGCCGCCGCGGTGGCGCCGCTGGTATAGACGTCGTCGACGAGCAGCACCGAGCGGCCGGCAAGCCGATCCCTGGCGCGCGGCGGAACCTTGAAAGCGCCGCGCACGGCAAGGGCGCGCTCGCGGCGGCCGAGGCCCCTGAGCGGAGGGGTGGCCCGAGTTCGGCTCAGAAGGTCCAGGCCGACGGCCAGGCCGGCCCGGCGGGACAGCGCCGAGGCGATCAGCGCGGCCTGATTGTAGCCTCGCTTCCATATCCTCCAGCGATGGAGGGGCACGGGCACGAGCAACGGCTCCGGCTCCCCCGGGGGAAGGTGGCGGAGCATGAAATGGGCGAGGGTTTCGGCAAGGCCGGGGCGACCGCTATATTTGAGCTTGAGAGCGACCTGGCGGGAGACCTCGCCGTAAGCGACCGCGGCCCGCAGGCGGCCGAACGGCGGGGGCTCGGCGAGGCAGCGCCCGCACAGGGCCTCGTCCTCGGCCGGATAGGCGAAGGGAATGCCGCAGCAGGCGCAGCACGGTTCGGCGAGGAAGGAAAGCGACCGCCAGCAGCCGAGGCAGAAACGGTGCGGCTCCGCGGTGATCGCGCCGCAGCCGGGACAGCGCGGGGGAAGCGCGAAGTCGAGCAGCGGACGGAGCGCGGCTTGGGCGAGAACGGCGGGCGCGGGCATGGGGCAAGTGTGACTCGGACGGAGGGTTCGGGCAAGCGAGCGCGTCGCGGACCTCCCTCCCTTCCAGGGAGGGGAGGGAAGCCGCCAATTCTTCCCCGCGCGTTAGGGATATTTGAACTGCACGAAGCGCATAGCGGCGCCGAACAACCGATGCGAAGCGAGGAAAATGCCGGAACGCGTGCTGCTGCTGGGCGACGACCTGCGCGCCTTCCTGGCCATCGCCCGATCGCTCGGGCGACGAGGCGTGGAGGTTCATGCCGCGCCGTCCGATTTCTCTTCGCCGGCGCTCAAATCCCGCTACATCGCAGCCGCCCACCGGCTGCCGCCCTACCCGCTCGATCCCAAAGCCTGGGAGTCGGCGCTGGCGCGGCTGCTCGCCGATTACGGCTTCCGCAAAGTGATTCCGACCAGCGACAGCGGGCTGTTCATGCTCCGCCACCATGCCGAGGCGCTTGGCCGGGAGCGGATCGGGATCGCGAACGCGGCGGCGTTGGAAATCTTCAGCGACAAGGCGAACACCCGTTCCCTCGCCGACAATCACGGGGTCGCGGTGGCTCGAGGCCGGCTGCTCGGCGTCGGCGAGCAAGCGGAGGATCTCGCTGAGGAGCTCGGCCTTCCGCTCGTGCTCAAGCCGCGAACGTCCTACGTCCTGGGCGACATCGCCACCAAACGCTCGGCGCGTGTGGTACATGACCTCGCCGAGCTCGACCGGCAGTTGCGCTCCGGGGCCTGGGACGGTTGCGTGGCGGAAAGCTTCTTCCCCGGGATCGGGGTCGGCCTGTCCGTGCTTGCGAGCGACGGGCGGATACTGTTCGCCTATCAGCACCGCCGGCTGAACGAGAGCTCGGAAACGGGGGCAAGCACGAATCGGGTCAGCGAGCCGGCCGATCCCGTCCTGCTAGCCGCGGCGCGGCCGCTGGCGGAGGCGGCCCGGTTGGACGGAGTGGCGATGTTCGAGTTCCGGCTCGACCGCCGCTCCGGCCGCCACGTGCTGCTCGAGGTCAATCCCCGATTCTGGGGCTCGCTTCCGCTGGCGGTGGCCGCGGGGGCCGACTTCCCGGCGCTGTGGTGGGATGTGACCCTGCACGACCGTGGAGGCCGCGGCGATTACCGGGCCGGAATCCGGAAGGCGGACCTTACCGGCGAATTCGACCGGATCGTCAATCGTTTCGAGGAGTCGAGCGGCCTGGGCCGGCTCCGGGCGGCAGCGACGGGCCTTGCGACCGCAATCGGGCTGCTTCGTGCGCGCTCCACGGCCGACAGCTGGGCGGCGGACGATCCCGAACCCTGGGCCGAGGAGCGCCGGACCCTGGGAGCCCGTGCCCGCCAGGCCCTCCGCAAGCGGCTTCCCGGGCGTCGACGCCGGCACCGAATCCGATTTGAGGACGTTGCGCGCAGGATGGCGGACAGAGCCCGGGGACGGGCTTTGCGGCTGGTCGTGGTCGGCCGCGACAATGTCTGCCGGAGCGCCTTCGGCGCGAGGCTGCTTCGGCTTCGGCTGGCAGGGCTGCCGGTGGAGATCGCGTCGGCGGGCTACATCCCGAGGCGCGGCGAGTTTCCCGCGGTCTCCACCGTCGCGGCCGCCGCGGAATTCGGGGTCCATATTTCGAGGCACAGCTCGAAGGCTTTGTCGGTCGCGGATCTGGAACGCGCCGATGCGCTGATCCTCCTCGACGACGACACGGAGTGGCGCCTGCGCCAGATGTTGCCGAATCCGACCGCCGAGCTGGTGACCCTGCCCGGCATCGAAGGCTCCGGGCCCGAGACGTTTCCGGCCATCGCAGCCGCTTTGACCCGCATGGCGCGGGCCGTCGAGCTCGAGCTGCAGCCCTGCCCCCGCAGGCCGGCGGCCAGCGCCGGCGCTCCGTCCAGGCAGGCGGCCTGAAGCCATGGCGGCAAGCCAGCCCACCTCCCGCAACGCGCTCTACCGAAGCGCCGTCATCGCCGTCACGATGCAATGGCTGATGCGCTTCATCGGCCTCATCTCCGTCTTCATCCTCGCGCGGCTCCTTCGCCCGGAGGATTTCGGGATCATGGGGCTGGCGGTGGCGGCTCTCGCGCTGGTCGAGCTGCTCGGCGCGGTGGGCCTTTGGCAGGCCTTGCTGCGGATCAAGGAATGGGACCGCGAGCATCTCGACACCGCGTGGACGATCCAGCTGATCGTGTTCGGCACCATGGGCCTGCTCGCGCTCGGGACCGCGCCCTTGGTGGGCTATCTGTACGGCCAGCCGGCTCTGACCGCGGTGCTGGCGGTGCTGTCCGTCCGCTTCCTGGTGCTCGGGCTCGCCAATATCGGGGTCGTCGAGTTCGACCGGCAGCTCGCCTTCGGCCGCGACCTCAGGATGCGGATCGCTTCGCGCCTGGTCGCCTTCGTTGTGACGATCGCCGCCGCCCTCTGGTTTCGCAATTACTGGGCTCTCGTCGTCGGGATGGTCGCCCAGAGCAGCTTCTACGCGATCGCCACCTATATCGCACATCCGTTCCGGCCTCGGCTGTCGCTGAAGCGGCGGGCGGAGCTGCTCGGGACGTCGCTTTGGATCTTCGTCCATGCCGTCACCCAGACGGTTCAGATGCAGATCGAGCGGCTGGTCATGGGCCGGTTCAGCAGCCCCCACGTGATCGGCCTCTATTCGGTGTCGAAGGACCTGTCGGAAATCTTCACCCAGGAGATCGCGACGGCGCTCAACCGGGTGACTTTCGTGACGGTGGCGCGCACCGACGACCCGCTTTCGCCGCTCACGACGGCCCAGATCCTGGGAATCTATGCGATGATCGCGGCGCCGATGGGCTTCGGCCTCGCCGCCACCGCGGAGCCGGCAATCCATCTTCTGCTCGGAGCGGAATGGAAGGCCGCGGCGCCCTTCATGAAGATCGTCGCCGTCTATTCTGCCTTCTACGCCGTCTACAAGGTCATCGCCTCGTCTTTGCAGGCGGCCGGCTTCGCCCGGCGCGCGGCCTATATGTCGGGCAGCGGGGCGCTCTGCCTTACCGTCACCGTCGCCGGCGCCGCCTGGTTGCGGCCGGAAGCCATGACCGTCGCCCTCGCCGCCTTTGCCGCCAACTTCCTGGTACTCGTCAGCGGGATCGCGGTGATCGCGCGCTACTCGAAGCAGAATCCCTTCGCGCTCGGCCTTCACGTCTTCCGGCCGTTCGCGGCGGCGGCGGCGATGGCTGCGACGGTTCGGCTGCTCGGTCCCGACACCGGCAGTTCGATCCTCGACCTGACCGGCGGAGTCGCCATCGGGGTCGTCGCCTATCCGCTCTTCCTCATCGGGCTGTGGTGGGCGAGCGGACGCCCGCCCGGCGGTGAGCGCGAAGCCCTCAATTTCGTCGCAGACATGCGTCAGCGGCTCCGGCGCCGGCCGGCGGCTGGGAAAGCCTGAACCATGGACCCGATCCTCCGCCTGAGCGACTGGCTCTATCTCCTCCTCAACGGCCTCGCCGGCCGCTCCTGGCTGCTCGACACCCTGATCTCGCTGCCGCTGGACAACAATCTCGTGAAGGCGGGGCCGATCGGCGCATGCTTCGTCTACGCCTGGTGGTCGGGAGCCGATGAGGCCGACTCCCGCCGCCGCCGGGCGACCTTGCTGGTCACGATCGCGTCCCTCCTCTTCGTCATGGCGGCCACCAAGACCATTGCCGACGGCTATTTCCAGCCGCGGCCCTTCGTCCATGCCCAGCAGGCCTGGCACCTCGAGCAGGGCCAGCTGGTCGAGACGGAGAAGCTCGCCTATCGCGAGCCGCTGAACGGCGGCGTGGCCAACCGCTACCGGGCGCTGAAGCGGGGCGAGATCGAACGGAACGACCTCGGCTCCTTCCCGAGCGACCATGCCGGCTTCTTCTTCGCCTTGTCGCTCGGCATCTTCCTCGCCTCGCGTCGGGCCGGGGCGGTGGCGCTCGCCTGGACCGGGGCGGCGATCCTCCTTCCAAGGATCGTTACCGGAATGCACTCGCCGCTCGACATCGTCGCCGGCGCCGGAATCGGCGCGGGGGTGCTGCTGTCGATGCAGCTTGTCGCCCACCGCACCCAGCAATGGGCGCTTCGGCCGCTGGCCGGGTGGACCCTGCGGCACGAGGCGCTGGCGGCGGCCCTGCTTTTCTTCGTGGCCTTCGAATCGACCAACGTGCTCACCAACGTTCGCGACCTCGCGGGGACCGGTGAAGAGATCGTCGAACATGTCGGGGGGAGCTGAGAGGATGCGCCGGCTCGTCCTTTGCGCCCTCGCTCTGGCCCTGGCCGGCTGCGGCAAGCTCGACCAGGAGGCCATGGTGCTGACGGTGGAGCCGGGGTGGACCGCGCAGGTGGTGGCGAGCGAGAAGGACGGCTTCGGCTCGCCCGACGGGCTGCTCTGGGCGAACGGAAGGCTCTATGTCGCGGACGAGGGCGGTTCGGCGATCCGGGCCTGGCGGCCGGGGACCCGGCCGGCGGTTCTCGCGGACGCCGGGGCCGGCCTCGCCTCTCCCGAGGATCTGGTGCGCGACCCCGCCGGCAACCTGTATTTCACCGACGACACCCGCGGCGGGCTTTGGCGGACCGACACGGCCGGGCGCACCGCCGCCCTCGTCGAGCCGGGCCGCGGGCTGCCGTCGACGGAAGGGATCGGACTCTCCCCCTCCGGCGAGCTGGTGGTCGGCGACGCTCCGGGGCATCGGGTGCTCAAGGTGGCGCCGGACGGCAGGCTCGCGGTGCTGGTCGGCCCGGAAAAAAAGATCGCCAAGCCGGAAAGCTTCGCTTTCGACGGTTCGGGCAACCTCTACATCGCCGACAATAGCGACAAAATCCTCTACAGGCTGGCCGCCGACGGAAGGCTTCACCGGGCGGTCGCGGACCGGCCCGGCTTTTCGCCCGAATCCCTGCATTTCGCCGGCGGCGCCCTGTTCATCACCGACAGCGATAACGGCAAGCTGTTCCGCTACACGAGCGACGACGGACTGAATGTCGTCGCCGTCTTCGGCGGAAGCCTGGCCAACATCCAGGGCATCGCCGCCGACGAAAGCGGAGCGCTGTACCTGTCGGTGCAAAGCGATCTCAAGGGCCGCAAGGGCTATATCCTGAAGCTCAGCCGGAAGCGCTGAGCGTCGCGCCGGCGCGTTCGTCGCCGGAGACTGAACCAAGTTCAGCATGACGGGCCTGCGTTGGAAGACTAACCCGATCCCATGAGCCAGGATCTCCCCTTCGACCGGCGGCTCCGGCGGGTTCGGCGCGATCGGGCGGCGGGCCGCTTCGCCGAGGCCGATTATTTGCACCGGCTGGTGTCGGACGAGCTGATCGAGCGGCTCGATTTCATCAAGCGGGACTTCCGCCGGGCGCTGGATCTGGGCTGCGCGGGCGGCTATCTGACACGGCGGCTTCGCGAGCGCGGCCTCGATGTGACGCCCGTCGATTCGGGCCCCGCTTTCGCCCGCGCGGCGGGCGGGGTTCAGGGCGATGAGGACCGCCTGCCCTTCGCCGACGGCGCCTTCGACCTGATCGTTTCGGTGGGGGCCCTCGACGCGGTCAACGACCTGCCCGGCGCGCTGCTTCTGACCCGCCGGGCGCTGAAGCCCGATGGGCTGTTCCTCGGCGCTTTCGCCGGCGCCGGAAGCCTCCCCCGGCTCAGGCGGGCGATGCTTGCGGCCGATTCCGTCGAGGGCGGGGCGGCGCCCCGGGTCCATCCTCAGATCGACGTCCGGGCGGCCGGGGACCTTCTGACCCGGGCGGGCTTCGCACTGCCGGTGGTCGACGTGTCGCCGGTCGACGTTCGCTTCCGCTCGCTGATGGACCTGGTCCGCGACCTGAGGGCGATGGGCGCGACCAACATCCTCGCCGCCCGCTCGCGGCGGCCGCTGGGACGGCACGGCCTCGCCGCCGCCATCGCCGATTTCGACTCGGCGGGGGACAAGACCGCGGAGCGGTTCGAGATCCTCCATCTGCTCGGCTGGAGCCCCTCTCCCGACCAGCCCCGGCCCGCGGCGCGGGGAAGCGGCAAGGTGTCGCTCGCCGAAGCTCTGAAGCCATCCTCCGCTCCCTGAAAGGAGGGGAAATCTCAGATCAGCCGTTCCAGCAGCGGGATCAAGGGCTCGTCGGCGGGAGGCATCGGCAACGCCGCCATCTCGTCCGGCCGCACCCATTTGAGCGCCTCGGCATCCAGCGGCCGCGGCTCGCCGCTCCATTGCCGGCACAAATAGAGGAGCAGCAGCATGTGGCGGCCGTCATTGTCGGCGCTGGCGAAGGCCGCGGGCGCGAGCGATTCGATCTCGACGGCGATGCCGAGCTCTTCCTTGAGCTCGCGGGCCAAGGCCGCTTCGGGCCGCTCTCCGCGCTCGACCTTGCCGCCGGGGAATTCCCACAGCCCCGCCATGGCCCGGCCCGCGGCCCGCTTCTGAAGCAGAACCCGGCGCTCGCCGTCCACCAGCGCCGCCGCCACCACCGTGAGTGTCGGAATTTTTTGCAGATCGGGGGCCAGTGGAAGGACTCCGTTAACGCAACTCACTTATCCAGAGGCGGACTGGGCGGGATGCCGACGTGGGAATTAGGCCGATGCGACTCTTCTTTGCAAAGCTCATCCGCGACAGCAAGGCCGCCAGCGCGGTCGAATATGGGCTGATCTGCGCTCTCATCGTGCTTGCGATGATCGCCGCGCTAAACTCGGTCGCCGGCAACACCATCGGGATGTGGAACAACGTGTCGGAGACCGTCACCAACTCGTCCGACTGACGCAAAAAGTTCAAGTCGCCGATAACCTTTTGGAAACTTCCTTGGAATAATCAGACGGTGCCGCCCGAATGGACAGGGGGGGCAGGAAGTGTGGACTTCCAAAGCTTTGGAACAGGAGACCGGAAATGAAACTCATTCGCAAGATGTTCAGGAACGAAAAGGGCGCCACCGCTATCGAGTACGGCCTGATCGCCGCCCTGATCGCCGTTGCCGCCATTGCCGCGATGCAGAGCATCGGCACCAACCTCGGAACGACCTTCAACTCGGTCGCCGACAACCTGACCACTGCCGAGGCCGCCGCTTAATCAGCGACCAGGCTAAAGGGAGGCGGCGGAACCCAGGTTCCGCCGCCTCTTTCTTTGCGAATCACCCCGGGCTGCGGGTGCCGTAGACCACGACCTTGACCTTCTCGCCCGGGCGGAGCGGGGCTCCGGCGGCAAGACCGTTCAGGACCCGGAAGCGTTCCTCCCTGAGATCGCCATAGGCCATTCGAGCCGCCAGGGTCGCGACCGAGTCGCGCGGGCCGACCGTCACAACGTCGATCACCCGCGGCCTGATCGCCGCCGCCTCGGCCGCTCCGATCCGGTTGAGCGAGCCGACCATCGATTCGAACGGGCCGAGGCCGCTTCCGGCCGGAGTGATCATCACGAAATGGTAAGCGGTATCGGCGTCCCAGCGATAGGCGACGACGCTGAGATCGACCGCTCCCGACTGGGTGTTGACCCGTGCCGTCGAATAGGCGGCGGGGATGCCGTTGATCGTCGTTCCACGCGGCTGGACGTAGCCGATATTCGCCTGCTGACCGGCGACCGACCGGAAGACCTGGCCGATATAGGCGCCGAGATCCCCGGCGAAGCGGCCGCCGGCGAACTGCGCCTGACCGCTCTGGCCGACGATGCTGACGGCGCGGGCGCCGTTTTGCATGCCGTAGCCGTCCGGAACGGCGAATCGCAGCCTGAGGTCGGGGTGGGTGAAGGTGCGGCCGTCGATCACGCCCTGCCTGGGGTCGTCGTCGACCATGATTCCGTCGATCCGGGCGAGGAAGGCGTCGCGGTTTCTGAGGCCGGCGCCGGCGCGGCCGGTGGCGCTCGCGGCCCTGGCCGCGTTGCTGACCCGGTCGGCGCTGAGCGGATGGCTTCGAGCCCAGCTCGGCGTCGAGCGTTCGTCGTTGCGGCCGACCGCCCTCGCCTCGAGCGAGGTCGCGGCGCCGAGCGAAGCGAGGAAGCTGGCCGCGGCGGTGGGGTCGTAGCCGGCGGAGGCGAGGTAGCGAACTCCGAGATTGTCGGATTCCAGCTCCTGCTTGCGCGAATAGCTCAGGACGACGCTTTGGGTCACCTGGCCGGCGAAATTGCCGAGCTGGCTCGAACCGGTGACGGCCCCGAGGCCGACGGCGAGGAGCTGGCTCAGGATGCTGGCGCGCTTGCGCTCTGAGCTATGCCGGGCCGCGATGTGGCCCGCCTCGTGGCCGAGCACGAAGGCGAGCTCCGCCTCGTCGTTGGCGAGGCCGACAAGCTGCCTCGTGACGTAGAGATAGCCGCCCGGTACCGCGAAGGCGTTCATCACCGGCGAGTTCAGGGTGGTGATTCGAAAGGCGCTGCCGCCGCCGGCGATGTTGCTCTGGGCGGTTACACGGGCTCCGATCTGCTTGATGTAGGCGCCGCGCGCGCCGCTTTCCTCGCCGCCGAATTCCTCCACGATCTGCGGATGCTGCCTGGCCGCGGTCGCGGCCGTGCTCTGGGAAATGCTGCGGGTCTTGCTCTGGGCCGAAGCCGGCGCGTTGCCGGCGACCGAGGCGATTGCGGCGAGCGAGACGGACAGCGCGAAAAGCGCCTTCATCTTCATGGGATACTCCTCACACAGGACGATTCGTCGCCGTAAGGAACGGGGGAGATGGGGTCGGGTTCCTGGATCCTGGTCCTCCCCGCGGCGCAGCCGTGGGGAGGGGGACCATGCGAAGCATGGTGGAGGGGCGATCTGACGCGGTAGGCCCCTCCACCGCACTTCGTGCGGTCCCCCTCCCCATCCGCTTCGCGGACGGGGAGGATGAGGGTCAGGCGATGGCGAGATACTTGCGGCGGCGATCCGCCCGCACTTCGCCGCGCGACAGCGCGCCCAGCGCTTCCAGCTCCTCGGCCACCGCCTCGCCGAGCGCGGCCATGGCCGCGGCGGGATTCCGGTGGGCGCCCCCGACGGGCTCGGGGACGATCCGGTCGATGACTCCGAGCGCTTTGAGATCCTGGGCCGTCACCCGCATCGCCTCGGCGGCGTCGGCGGCCTTTTCGGCGGTTCGCCACAGGATGGACGCACAGCCTTCGGGGGAGATGACCGCATAGACGCTGTGCTCCAGCATCAGCACCCGGTTGGCGGTGGCGATGGCGATCGCGCCTCCCGAGCCGCCTTCCCCGACGATCGCCGCGACCATTGGAACGCCCAGCGCCAGGCAGGCCTCGGTCGAGCGGGCGATCGCCTCGGCCTGGCCGCGCTCCTCGGCCTGGACCCCGGGAAAGGCGCCGGGCGTGTCGACGAGGGTCACGACCGGGATATCGAAGCGGTCGGCGAGCTCCATGAGCCGGATCGCCTTCCTGTAGCCCTCGGGCTTGGCCATCCCGAAATTGTGGGTGAGCCGGCTTGCGGTGTCGTCGCCTTTCTCATGGCCGATCAGCATGACCTTGCGGCCGCCCAGCCGGCCCAGCCCGCCGACGATTGCGGCATCCTCGGCGAAGTTTCGGTCGCCGGCCAGGGGGATGAAGTCCTCGGCGAGAGCGGCGACATAATCCTTGAAATGCGGCCGGTCGGGATGGCGGGCGACCTGCGTCTTCTGCCAGGGGGTGAGCCGGCCATAAGTCTCGCGCAGCAGGCGCTCGGACTTCGTCTCGAGCCGCCCGATCTCGGAGTCGATGTTGAGGTCGGAATCCTGGGCGGTTTCGCGCAGCTCCTCGATGCGGTTGTCGAGCTCGGCGATCGCTTTTTCGAAATCGAGGAAGGTGGGCATGGTTGGGCGCGGGGTTAGGCGCAGAGGGGCTTTGCGTCAACGCGCTCCCCCGTCATCAGCGCCGCCGTCCGGCATCCGCGAGCGGATGGCGGCTGTTGACCAGGTCGATCAGCCGGCGGCTGTCGACGTGGGTGTAGATCTGGGTGGTGGCGATGTCGGCGTGGCCGAGCAGCATCTGGAGGGCGCGAAGGTCGGCTCCGCCTTCGAGCAGATGGGTGGCGAAGGCGTGGCGAAGGACATGGGGGCTGACCCGCTCAGGCGGCACTCCGGCGGCGGCGGCCAGCTCTTTCAGAAGCTGGTGGAGCCGGACCCGGCTGAGATGCCCCTTGCCGGACGGGAAGAGCCAGAGGCTGGCCTGCGGGACCAGGGCCGCCCATTCGGCGACCGCGGCCCGGGCGCGGTCGGAGATCGGGACGAGCCGCTCCTTGTCGCCCTTGCCCCTGAGGATGAGAAAGGGCCTGTCAGGGTGGACGGCGTGGCGGGGGAGCGAGACAAGCTCGGTGGCCCGCATCCCCGAACCGTAGAGCAGCTCGACGAGCGCGCTCAGCCGAAGCACCGCCTCGCCCGGCGCCTCGCCGCGGCGGCGTTCGAGCTCGGCAAACAGTGCGCCGACCGCTTCATGGTCGAGAATCTTGGGCAGCGGCCGCCCGCCGGCCGGGCGCGGCAAGGCGGCGGAAGGATCGTCGCCGCGGAGCCCCTCGTCGTGGAGGAAGCCGTAGAAGCGGCGAAGCGCTGCGGCCTTGCGCGCCACCGTCGTCCGCTTGAGCGGCATCCAGGCCTCCGAAAGGCGCTTCAGGGCCTCGGGCGCGGCGCTTGAAAGCCTGCCGCCGAGCAGCTCGGAAGCGCCGCGCAAATCGCGTTCGTAGGCGAGGCGGGTGTTGAGCGCCGCGCCGGCCTCCGCCGCGAGCATCTCGAGGAAGGCGGCGATCAGCTGCCCGTCCTCGCGAACCGCGGTCACAGCCGGGTCATCGCCTCGGCCGCGATCATGCGGGCTTCATATTCGAGTCCGACGTCCTTCAGCGCCCGGACGATATGGTAGAGATGCTCGGGCGGCACGCCGCGCCAGCTCGGCGTCTGCATCCCCACTCCGGCGAGGAGAGCGACGGTGCCGGGCTGGTTGGCGCGGGCGGCCGCGGCGATGAGGTTCGCCCAGCGGCTGCGCGGCGCGGGGCTCACTCCGTAGGCAAGCGGATCGTCGAGCCGCCCGAGGCCGGCGAGGGCCGCCACCAGCATCCTTCCGCGATGGCTCCCGGCACTGTCGGTGAAATCCTCGATCCGGCCGGCGGCGAGATCCACGACGGGGCGCGGCGCGCCGACTGCGAGGATCGACCAGGCGCGGTGGCCGTCGTCGCCGTCGAGGCCGTCCGCCACCGGACCCCAGCCGCCGGCGAAGCGGTCGAAGCCACCCGCCATCATCGACCCGACGAGATCGTCCGTCCGGTTGCCGCGATCCGCCGAGGCGGGGATCCGGGCCGCCGCGGCGGCGGTGAGGATGAAGCGGCCGTAGCGGTCGCCGCCTTCGCCGCCCCAAAGGTCGCGCATGGCGTCGACCCGGTTCTCGATCGACCCTCCGACATAGGCCTTGCGGAGGCGGCCGCCGATGCTGGCCTCCGCCTCCGAGGGGTCGGTCCGGTCCAGCAGCAGGCTGTGCATCTCGACCAGCGAGGCGTTGGAGAAGACGCCGAGGGTCGCCGCCCGCTCGGCCGCCGCGATCCGCTGCTCGAGCGGGATCATCGGCGCCCGCGCCTGCCAGGCCCAGACGGCCGGCCCGGCGCGGTTCATCAGCCCGGCCGGTATCTCCAGGCCGGTGGCGCTGGCGAGGCCGAAGCGCCAGCTGCTGAGCTCGTTGACGCCCTGCCATTCGATGGTGACCGCCCGGCGGGTGTTGACCCCGGCGCCGATCACCTTCTCGGCGAGCAGGGTGTCGATGCCGCCACCGCTGCGCCGGCGCGCCTGCTCGATCAGCTGGCTGGCGCGCGCCGCATCGCCTTCGAGCGAGGCGCACATCGCGTCGGCGAGAGGCCAGACCGGCTCGTCGGAGAGTTTCCGGCCCGGGCCGACCAGCGGGCAGAGC
>DASVVM010000072.1:0-12715 GCA_036386555.1 Allosphingosinicella sp. | reverse complement strand
GATCGCCTTCCTCGCCCCGCCGATCATCTGAAGGCTGACCTCGATGTCCCGCCCGAAGAAGATCGGGTCGGGAACGTGCCAGCGATAGAAGGTCCAGCGCCCTTCGCCGTCCCAAGTGGCGACGGGGGCGCCCTGATAGCGGTTGATATAGGCGCCCTGGCCCCAGGCGGTGCCGATATAATCCTCGGTGCCGGTGCCGACGAGGGTGGGGCTGGCGGAACCGTCTCCGTCGAGCGCGATCTTGACCTCCCCCTCGCCCCACCAGGTCTTGTCGTAGACCGGGTTGGTGAGCACGGTCACGCTTGCGCCGAGGAAGCGGCCGCGGCCGCGGATTCTCGGCAGGATCCTGAAGTCGCGGCCGAGCCGAGTCGACCGATCGCGGCTCCACCAGGCGTGGAAGTAGAGCGCGTCCCTCGGCTGGCGGCGCAACGCGCGATAGTCGATGTCGTAGAAGATGAGATTGACCGGCTTGCCCGATTCATTGGCGACGACGATCCGGGCGCCCCTGCGGAACGGCATCGGCAAATAGGAGACGAACGATCGGCCTTCCGGGCTTGCGAGCAACGCCGTCTCCATCGGCACCATCTCCCCCGCGCCGTGCAGGAAGAAGTCGCCGAGCGGCACCGAAACGGCAGGCGTGGCGGCGCCGTCCCAGAACATGTCCAGCCTGAGCCCGCGCAGCGCTTCGGGCGACCGGTCTTCGATCGTCATCCATATCCGGTCGATCGTGCCGGGGCCCCTGATGTCGGCGAGGACGTGCGTACCGCCGACCGGAATCGTCTCGAAGGCGTGGCCCTTCGCACCGCGATTCTCGCGGGCGCCGGCGCCCCTGGCCCCGGTCGGATTCTCCGGGCTGATCCAGCGCGGCTCCTCGCCGGCGCGGAAGCGGTAGAGCTCCTCCTGCGCCGTTGCCGGTGACGCCGACGCGGCCAGGATCAGGGCCAAAGCGGCGCGAAGCCTCACGGCATCATTTCCCGGTCTCGCGCAGGCTCATTCCGATCTGCGGCTTGCCCTCCTTCCAGAACAGGGGTGCGACGTAGAGGTAGCGCTTGTCGTCCGCCTTGCGGCAGCCCTTGGTCGCTTCCCAGGCGTGGAAGGCGATGAAGTGACGGCCGCGAGCTTCGAAGATGGCGGTGTGGCCCGGCCCGCTGAGACAGCCCGCCTGCTTGTCGTTGAAGCTGTGCAAGATCGGATTCTCGGGCGCGTCTTTGCAGGGGCCGAGCGGCCCGGCGCAGGTCGCGTAGCCGGTCGCGTAGCGCGACAGCCGCTCGTTCGGATCCCAGCCGTAGAAAGCGGCCGAGTAGAAGAGCTGGAGGCCGGCGGGCGAGCGAACCATGGTCGGAGCCTCGACCAGCTTCCATTCCCATTTCTGGTCGTCCTCGACCAGGGAGACGGGGGCGCCGAGGACGGACCGTCCGTCGTCCGAGAGCCGTTGGCCCCAGATCACCGTCTTCTTGCCGACGCGGTTCCCGTCGCTCTTGTAATAGAGGTAGAGCTTGCCGTCCTTGTCGCGGAACGGATTGGCGTCGATCGTCCCGCCGAGCTCGAACTGGCAGACCATAGGCTCGGCGGACGAGTCCCTGAACGGCCCCCTGGGATCGTCGGCCGCGGCGACCCCGAGGCACTGGACGTTCCGCTTGCGGTGGGCGGCCGTGTAATAAAGCAGCCACCTGCCGCCGACCTTCATCACCTCGGGCGCCCAGGTGAAGCCTCCCTTCACCCAGGGCGCCAGCTCGGGCATTCCGTCCCGGCGCTTGCCGTCGGCACCGCTCACCCAGGTCCAGCGGATGAGGTCGCGCGAGGTCAGCATCGGCAGGTTGATCCCGGCATTGGTCGCGTAGGCGATGAATTCGCCCTGGTGCTCGACGATGTGGGGATCGGGGAAATTGTCGCGGAACACCGGGACGAAGCTCGGCTCGGCGGCCGGCGATCCGGTCGCCATTGCCGCGAGCAGCAGGGCGGCCAGGGCCCGGGGGAGGAAGTGACAGACTGGCATCGCGAACGATCCTCTGGATGCGGTTGAAGCCGGCTCCGCTGTAGCACGGCGCGGGGCGGGGCCAATCACAGCTTCTCGATTCCGCCGGCCTCAGCCCGCGCGCTCCGCGTCCTCGATCATCGCCATCACTTCGGCGATGATCGCCGCCATCGCTCCGCGCGCCTGGGCCGCATCGCCGGCCTCGATGGCCGCGAGGACCGAATGGTGGGCGGGCAGGCTGGCGGTCCGGCCCTTGAAGCGGTTGGTGAATCGGATCGAGGTTCGAAGCGCGGTCGCGACGACGTCGCGGAACTGCATGTAGAAGGGGTTGGCCGACGCGTTGAGCACCGCGATATGGAAGGCGATGTCGGCCTCCAGATTGTCTTCGCCCGTCGCTTCCGCTTCCTCCATCCGCGCGTAACCGGAGCGGATCTCGGCCACGGCCTCCGCCTCCGCCTCTCGCGCCGCCAGCGCCGCCGCTTCCGGCTCGATCGCGATCCTGAGCTCACTGAACTGGCGCAGCAATTCGAGCGAGAATTTGCGCTCGAGCAGCCAGCGCAGGACGTCGGTGTCGAACAAGTTCCAGGACGAGGAGGGCTGGACGGTGGTGCCCTTGCGCGGCCGGGCGGTGAGAAGGCCCTTGGCGGTCAGCATCTTGACCGCCTCGCGGGTCACCGAGCGGCTCACCATATGCTGGACGGCGAGCTCCGCCTCGGTCGGGAATCGCTGGTTTTCGTAGGCGCCGGTGACGATCGCGCGGCCGAGGGCCTCGAGCATTCCGAAGGTCAGGTTGCGGCCGTCCGCGTCGATTCGGGGCCCCGGCTCGTCCACCACTCCCATTCTCCCCAGGCTTTCCGCCGACCCCACTCCATTCAATCCTATAATTCCTTCGCGCGGGCAACAGGGCCGCAAAGAACGCCGCCGCCCCAGAGAAGGTTGGAGCCCCGGTGCGTGAAAGGCGCCGGAGTTCTTCACTCTCCGGGACCCAGCCTTCGCTGGGGCGACCTTGTTATTCGAACGGCTCGACCATCTCGCGGCGGCCGGCCAGGAAGGCGTCGGCGACGATTCGTAGGGGTTCCCGATCGACGTCGCTCTCTCGAGCTTCGACCAGCTCGGCGAAGCGGGCGTAGAGGGATGGATATTCGCCGCGCTCACCGACCGCCTGCGCCTCGCCGTTCAGGATCATCCGGGCGCCGCCGCCGTGCAGCTCGACCGTCGTCCCGTCCGCCGTCTCGACCCGGATCGTCCAGCGCTCGCCCTCCGTGCAGCGCCAGTCCATGTCGGCGCCGAAATGCCCGGACTCGCCTTCGAAGGCGATCCGCGCCGCGATCGGCGTCTGCTTGTTTTGCGGGAAGGACAGGATCGCCTCGCGGACGAAGAGCCGCGACGGCAGGATCCGCGTGGCGATGGACAGGGCGTTGATGCCGGGATCGAAGACCCCGAAGCCGCCCGGCGCCCATATCCATTCCTGCCCCGGATGCCATTTGCGGACATCTTCATGCCAGTGGATCTGGAGGGCGCTGACGATCTTTCCGGAGAGGGCGGCCCTGGCGCCGGCGACGGCCGCGGCATGCTGCGAATGCCAGGCCGTGAAGAGCGTCCGTCCCGCCTCGCGCCCGAGCCGCTCGATCTCTTCTATCTCCCCGAGCGTGGCTGCCGGGGGCTTTTCGAGAAGGACGTCGAGGCCGGCCGCGAAGGCGGCCCGGGCGATGGCGAGACGCACGGTGGGCGGGGTGCAGATCGCGACGGCATCGAGCTCTCCCGCCATTGCACCCAGCAGATCGCCATGGCTGCGGAAGACGGGCACCCCCTCGTCGGCCGGCGCGCGCGGGCTGACCACCGCAGCGAGCTCGAACCTCGGATCGGCGGCGATGGAGGGGACGTGCTGGTCCCTGGCGATCTTGCCGTAGCCGATGATGGCGATTCGGATCGTCATTCGGGCCTCCTGAGTGGCGTTGGAGACCTGATGGACGGATGGGCGGGAGAGGCAAGCCCAAAAGGTGCCAGGGCTTCGCGGATCGGCTATGGGGAGCTTCGGGAGGAAGCAGGATGGCCGATCAATCCGCCGCGAGGCTCGTCGCCGACGAAAGCGGGGCCCGCCGGATATTCGATCTCCAGCACCGGGCCTCGCGCCGGGAGCCGGCCGCGAGCGTCGGGCTTCGCCGGGACCGGCTCGAGCGGTTGCGCTCGGTGGTCGCCCGCAACGAAGCCGCGCTGGCCGGGGCCATTTCGGAGGATTTCGGAGTCCGTTCGCGCACCGAGACGGAGCTGCTCGAGATCGTCCCGACCCTGAATGCGATCCGCCATGCCCGAAAGAACGTCGCCCGCTGGATGCGTCCGGAACGGCGGACGGTCGACCCCTTGTTCCAGCCCGCCAGCGCCCGGGTCCGGCACGAGCCGCTGGGCGTGATCGGGATCATCTCGCCGTGGAATTATCCGCTCCAACTCGCGCTCTCGCCGCTGGTCGACGCGCTCGCCGCGGGCAACCGGGCGATGGTCAAGCCGTCCGAGCTCACGCCCGCCTTTTCGGAATTGCTCCGCCGCCTGGTCGCCGAGCGCTTCGACGAGTCCGAAGTGGCCGTGGTCACGGGCGGAGTGGAGGTCGGCCAGGCCTTCGCCTCGCTTCCGTTCGACCATCTGCTGTTCACCGGCTCGACCGCGGTCGGCCGCAAGGTCTACCAGGCCGCCGCCGCCAATCTCGTCCCCGTGACCCTGGAGCTGGGCGGCAAGTCGCCGACCATCATCTGCCCCGATTACGATCTCGCCAAGGCGGCCCGGAGCGTCGCTTTCGGAAAGTTCGTCAATGCCGGCCAGACCTGCATCGCGCCCGACTACGTGCTCGTGCCGGAAGGGAAGGAGCGCGCCTTCGCGGATGCGGTGATGGCGCAGGTACGCCGATCCTACCCGACCATCGCCGGCAATGACGATTATTCCGGGCTGATCAGCGAGGGCCATAGGCGGCGGCTTGCCGAGGCCATCGAGACGGCCCGGCAAGGCGGCGCGACCGTGCTCAGCCACGAGGAGGGCGGCGCCCGGGCGGAAGGGAAGATCGGCCCGACGATCCTGCTCGGTGTGCCGGAAGGCTCCCTGTTCCTCACCGAGGAGATATTCGGCCCGGTCCTGCCGATCCTGCCCTATCGCGATCTCGATGAGGCGATCGGCCTCGTCGCCAGGGGCGAGCGGCCGTTGGCGCTTTACTGTTTCAGCAACAGCCGGAAGGAGCGCGAGCGGGTGCTCGGCGGCGCGATTTCGGGAGGGGTCACGCTCAACGGTACCCTGATGCACGTCGCTCAGGAGAACCTCCCCTTCGGCGGGGTCGGGGCGAGCGGGATCGGCGCCTATCACGGCCATGAGGGCTTCAAGCGCTTCAGCCATGCCCGGGCGGTGCACCGGATCGGCTTCGTCAACGTCTTCGAGCGGCTCGGGCCGCCTTGGGGGAAGATGGCGAAGGTGCTGGGGCGGAGGCTGGCGAAAAGGCGGTAGCCGCCAGTCCTCCCCGTCCGCGAAGCGGACGGGGAGGGGGACCGCACGAAGTGCGGTGGAGGGGCGATAGGGAGTCCGAAGGCCCCTCCACCATGCTTCGCATGGTCCCCCTCCCCACGAGCTTCGCTCGCAGGGAGGACGAGTTAAGCAGCCGCCGCCATGATCTTTCCCCGGATCATGTCGCTGGCTTTCTCGGCGATCATGATCGTCGGGGCATTGGTGTTGCCCGACACCAGCCTCGGCATCACCGACGCGTCGACCACCCGCAAGTCTTCGACGCCGTGCACCCTCAATTGTGGATCGACCACCGCCTGCGGCCCATGGCCCATCGCGCATGTGCCGACCGGGTGGTAGATGGTCGTGCCCCAGGTGCGGGCGTGGTCGAGGAGCTGCTCGTCGGTCACCGCCTCGGGACCCGGCATCAGCTCGCGCTCGATGAAGCGGGCCAGCGCAGGCTGCTCCGCAATTCGGCGGCCCCAGCGAAGGCCCGCGACGATCACTTCCTGATCCAGCCGGTCGGCAAGGTAGTTGGGCCGGATCGCCGGATAGGCGGCGGGGTCGGGCGACTTGATCCGGATCGTTCCGCGCGATTCAGGGCGAAGCTGGCACGGCGCGATGGTGAGGCCGGGCTCCTTCTCAAGCTCCATCCTCTGCGCGTTGGCGAGCTTGTCCGGATCCATCGTCGCCGGGAGGATGTGGAACTGGAGGTCGGGCCCGGCGAGGTCCTCGCGCGACTTGCAGAAGACGGCGACATGGGCGGCCGAGAGGGTGAGGAGGCCCTTCTTTCCGAACATGTATTTGAAAGTCTCCTTGAGGAATCGCGTCCCCCGGACGAGCTCGTTGACGGAAACGATTCCTTTCTTCAGGCGAAAGGTCTCGCCGGTGACGAAATGATCCTGCAAATTCTCGCCGACGCCCGGAAGGTCGGCGACGATTTCGATCCCATGCCCGCGCAGCAAGGCGGCGGGGCCGATTCCGGAGAGCTGGAGCAGCTGCGGCGAATTGACGGCGCCGCCCGCCAGGATCACTTCCGCGCCGGCGCGGGCGACCCGCTTCACGCCGTTCTGGACGAACTCGACCCCGACCGCGCGCCTGCCCTCGAACAGGACGCGATGGGCCAGCGCGCGGGTCTCGACCTGCAGATTGGGTCGTCCCATCGCCGGATGGAGATAGGCGACGGCGGCGGAGCAGCGCTTCCCGTCCTTGATCGTCACCTGGTACCAGCCGACGCCTTCCTGCTCGGCTCCGTTGGGATCGCGGTGGGGCAGGCCGAGCGCCTCGCAGGCCTCGATCACGGCCTCCGATACCTCATGGCCGGTCGTCGGATCGGAGACGTTGAGCGGCCCGCCGACTCCGTGGATGTCGCAGGCGCCGCGCTCCTGGTGCTGCGAGCGGCGGAAATAAGGGAGGACGTCGTCCCAGGCCCAGCTCTCGCAGCCCAATTGCCGCCAGCCGTCATAATCGGCGCGCTGCCCGCGGATGTAGAGCATGGCGTTGATCGAGGAGGAGCCGCCGAGCACCTTGCCGCGCGGCCAGACATGGGTGCGGCCGTTCGTCCCGCTGTCCGGCTCGGTGGTGAACAGCCAGTTGACCTTCGGGTCCTTGAGGGTCGCCGCATAGCCGACCGGGACGTGGATCATCACGTTGGAGAGGAATTGCGACGGTTCCTTCAGCGGCCGGTCGTCGCCGCCGGCCTCGAGCAGGATGACGCGGGTCCTGCCGTCCTCGGTCAGACGGTTGGCGAGGACGCAGCCGGCCGAGCCGGCGCCGACGATGACGTAATCAGCCTGCAGCGCGTCGGGCATGGGGTTCCTCCTGCCGGGCGGCGGCTCGGCGGACGAAAGCGGCGGTGAGCTCGGGCTGGGTGAAGGGGAGCATATGGCCCCCCTCGACCAGCTCGATCACGGTCCCCGGAATCTCGCTCGCCGTCCGCTCGCCATGTTTTGCATAGTCGAGCAGATTGTCGGCGCGCGCGTAGAGGATGCTGACCGGGACCGAGAGGGCGGAATAACGTTCGACCATCCCTTCCAGCTCGCCCTCGAGGTCGACCAGGTCGGCCGACGAGGCGTAGAAATTGTTCGGCCGAAGGGCGAGCAGGCCGCCGCCTTCGGTTCCGAAATCCGCCGGCACCGGCTCCGGCGCGAACACTTCCTTCAGCGCTTTCTCCGCGGTCGCCACCCCCAGCGGCGTCGCGATCGTCCAGGCGATCGTCTTGCGGATGGCGGCAGAGCGGATGACGAGCCCCTTGAAGACCTCCGGCACGTCCTCGATCTGCTGCACCTGGGTGAGCGGAGCGACGAGGGCGAGACCACCGACGACGTCGGGATGGTTGAGCGCCAGGGCGAGGGCCAGGGCTCCGCCCAGCGAGTGGCCGACGACGAGCGGCCTCTCGAGCTTCAGGATCCGGATGAGCTCGGCGATCGTCTCCGCCTGGACCCGCAGGCGCGCGGACGTCGAAGCGGCGCGCGGCGAGTAGCCGGAGCCGGGCCGGTCGACCCGGATCACTCGATAGTCCCGGGCCAGATCGTCGACCATCGCCCGCGCGAAGTTGCGAAGCTGGCCGCCCAGGCCGTGGATCATGACGATGGCGGGGCCGGAGCCGTCGTCCGTATAATGGATCGTCTGGCCATTGACCTCGATCGTCGCGCCGTCGCGCGGCACCGCTTTCTCGATCTTTCGGGCGGTGGCGCGGCTGTAGGCGGCGAGGCCGCCGCCGAGCAGGCCGAGGCCTCCGGCGCCGGCGAGCAGGAACGGGATCATTTCAAGGCCCTCCCAAGCAGCTTCCAATAGGATACCGGCGCCATCCTTTCGACGGCCGCCATGAACCGCGCGTCGTTGCCGACGATGATCCGCGGACGATCCTTCTCCACGCCGGAGACGATGATCTCGCCCGCCCGGACGGGCGGCATCCGGAGGAACTTGTCGAACCGCTCCTTCTGCGCCTCCAGGTCGATGTCGTTGACTCCGCGCGGCGGCCGGGCGTTCTTCGCGATCGAGGTCGCGACCCCGCCGGGATGGACGACGGTGACTCCGATCTTCGCGCCTTCCGCCTCGAGCTCGCGGCGGAGCGATTCGGAAAAGGCGCGGACCGCGAACTTGCTCGCCGAATAGGCCGTCTGGCCGGGCGGGGCGATGATCCCGAAGATGCTCGAGACGTTGACGATCC
Source organism: Allosphingosinicella sp. (assembly GCA_036386555.1). Taxonomy (GTDB): domain Bacteria; phylum Pseudomonadota; class Alphaproteobacteria; order Sphingomonadales; family Sphingomonadaceae; genus Allosphingosinicella. The sequence continues at coordinate 4,091 of DASVVM010000072.1, read as the reverse complement.
GGGCCTGGCCGCTGGAGCGAAGCAGCGGCAGGAAGGCCCGGGTCATCCGCACCAATCCGAAGAAATTTATCTCCATCAGCCAGTCGAAATCCTCCTCCGCGACCTGCTCGAAGGTGCCGCCGATGGCGACTCCGGCATTGTTGAACAGGAGGTCGGCGCGGCCGTGCGCGGCGAGGACGGCCTCCGGGAAGGCGGCGACGGCCTCGCGGCTGGCGACGTCGAGCCGGTGGCGGCTCACGGTGATCCCGTTCCGGCCGATCAAGTCGGCCGTCTCGGCGAGCCCGTCTTCGTTGAGATCGGCGAGGGCGAGGTTGCACCCGCGCTTCGCCAGGGCCTGAGCCGTGCCCCGGCCGATTCCGCTCGCGGCGCCGGTAATGACCGCGGTTCGACCCTCCAGCTTCATGCCGCCTCCATTTCGCGCTCGCGCCGCTTCGACTCGCGTGCCCCGCGGGGGAGGAAGCGGATGACCCCGTCCTCCACCGAGGCGAATTTGAGGCTCATCATGTCGAGCGCGTAATTCTGGTAGAGCTTCCAGGGCTTCTTCGAGCCCTGCTTGGGCAGCACGTCCCGAGCCCGCTGCACATAGCCCGAGGTGAAGTCGAGGAAGGGCACCTCCTCGATGCCCGGCTCGCGGGCGGGGAGGGCGATCTCGGCGCCGGTCTTCTTCAGATGGTTGAGCAGACGGGTGAGATAGCCGCCGGTGAGGTCCGCTTTCAGGGTCCAGGAAGCGTTGGTGTAGCCGAAGGAGTAGGAGAGGTTGGGCATGTCGCTGAACATCATGCCGCGATAGCTCAGCGTCTTCGACAGGTCGCGGGCCTCGCCGTCGACGGTGAAGGCGATGTCGCTCGCCAGCTGGAGCTTGAGGCCGGTGGCGGTGACGACGACGTCGGCCGCCAGCTCCCGGCCGTCCTTCAGCCTGATTCCGCTGTCCGTGAAGCTGTCGATCTCGCCGGTGACGATCGAGGCGCTGCCCTTGCTTATCGCCTCGAACATGTCCGCGTCCGGCACCAGGCAGAGGCGCTGGTCCCAGGGGTTGTAGCGCGGCGTGAAATGCGTGCCGACGTCATAGCCTTCGGGAAGGAGCTTCCTCACCTCGTCGAGCAGCTTCTCCCTGACCTTCGCGGGACGTTTTCGGGCGAGCTTGAAGAAGATCATCTGGAGGAGGACGTTCTTCCACCGCACGATGCCGTAGGCGAGCTTGGAGGGGAGGGCCTTGCGAAGCGCATTGGCGATCGTGTCCTCCGACGGCCGCGACACCATGTAGGTCGGCGAGCGCTGAAGCATGATCACGTGCGCCGCGTCCTTCGCCATTTCCGGGACGATCGTCACCGCCGTCGCGCCGCTGCCGATGACGATCACCTTCCGGCCGGCATAGTCCAGGTCCTCGGGCCAGAACTGGGGGTGGACGATGGTGCCCCCGAAGCTTTCCCGGCCCGCGAATCCGGGATCGTACACTTCGGAATAATTGTAATAGCCGCTGCACATGTGGAGCCAGTTGCAGCTGAAGCGGATCCGCTCGCCGCTGTCGGTGCGCTCGGCCTCGACGATCCAGCGGGCGTCGGCCGAAGACCAGTCGGCTTTCTTGACGTGATGGCGGAAGCGGATGTGCTCCCGGATCCCGTAACGGTCGGCGGTGTCGTTGACGTAGCGCAGGATGGAGGGGCCGTCGGCGATCGCCTTGGCTTCCTCCCAGGGGCGGAAGGAATAGCCCAAAGTGTACATGTCGCTGTCCGAGCGGATTCCGGGATAGCGGAACAGGTCCCAGGTCCCGCCGATCGCCTCGCGTCCCTCGAGGATGAGGTAGGAGCGGTCCGGGCTGCCCTTCTGGAGATGGTAGGCGGCGCCGATGCCCGACAGGCCCGCGCCGACGAACAGGACGTCGAAATGCTCGACGGCCCCGGCCCTGGCCGGTCCGCCCGACGGGGTGATCCCGTTTTGCAACATCGCTTCCCCCATACCTCCCGCTTCGACGCCTGCGCTTGACACCAATAAGGCGCAAGGGGATTGTGCGACAAGAACCATAAAGTTGCCGAATGAAACCGGCACTGGGGATTATGGCCCGAAAATGGGCCTCGGGGAGGAACATCGCAATGAACAGGAACGTGATTCTCGCGCTCGGCGCGTCTGTGCTCGCAATGGCCGCGGCGGCCCCCGCCTCGGCGCAGACGGTCCCGGATCCGGAGGGCGCGGCGCAGACCGGGGACATCACCACCGGAGCCGGCGCGGACGACGCCGGCGACGCTCAGAGCGGAACCACCGACAGCGCCGAAAACAGCGAGGGCGACATCATCGTCACGGCGCAGCGCCGCGCCGAATCGCTTCAGAACGTCCCGATCGCGGTCTCCGCTTTCTCCGGCGAGGCGCTCGAGCGCCAGCAGATCGAGAATGCGAGCGACCTCCAGCAGAGCCTTCCCAACGTCACCTACACCAAGACCAACTTCACCTCGTCGAGCTTCACCATCCGCGGAATCGGCGACCTGTGCACCGGTTTCTCCTGCGATTCGGCCACCGGAATCCATGTCAACGACATGCCGCTCACGTCGACGCGGCTGTTCGAGACCGAATATTTCGACCTCGAGCGGGTCGAAGTGCTGCGCGGGCCGCAGGGCACGCTCTACGGCCGTAACGCCACGTCGGGCGTGGTCAACTTCATCACGGCGCGTCCCAACCTCAACGAGCTCCAGGCCAGCCTCAGCGCCGAATATGGCAGCTACGATTCGTTGAAGCTGACCGGAATGGTCAACGTGCCGATCGGCGATATCGTCGGAATCCGGCTGGCCGGCTATTACCTGAAACGCGACGGCTACATGGAGAACACGTTCGACAACAGCCGGATCGACGGGCGCGACCTCTACGCGCTTCGCGGCTCGATCCGGATCGAGCCCATGGACGGCACGACGATCGACCTCATCGGCTATTATTTCCGCGAGAAGGACGACCGCTCGCGCATCCAGAAGCAGCTTTGCAAACGCGACAATACCGGAATCCTCGGCTGCCGGCCCGACCAGCTCGCCTTCGAGACGGTGAACGGCAACGCCACCCTCGCGGCGATCCTGACCTCGCGCGAGTTCTTCCGGATCAACAGCGCCACCTTGACCAACTTCGGACTCGGCAGCCTCTACGGCCCCGACAATTTCTTCGGCGGAGTGGTCAACCCGGCCGATCTGCGCACCGTCCGGACCGACTTCAACCCAACCTATTTCGCCGAGGAGATCCACGCCATGGCGCGGATCGAGCAGGAGATAGGCGAGACCTTGGACCTCACCGTCACCGGCGGCTACACCCAGCAGCAGGTCGACAGCCGGACCGACTACAATCTCGTCGCCGGCAACTCGCTGGCCGGAAATGTCGGGCTGGCCACCTTCGTCGCGACGGCGGCGGCGCCCGGCGTCCTGTTCCCCGGGGGCGTCAACCCCTACACCCCGGCGAGGAACGCCCTGATCGGCCCGGGCGGCACCGTCTGCACCTCCGAGACCAATCTCAACTATACCGGCGTTTTCGGCGGCTTCACCAACCGCTGCACGCCCGGAAGCACCGACTACGACCGCTCGCAGAGCCACTCGCGCCAATATTCACTCGAGGCGCATCTCGACAGCGACTTCGAAGGGCCGTTCAACTTCCTGGTCGGCGGAATCTATCTCGACAACAGGTTCACCGATTCCAATTATTACGTCGCTTCGTTCGGGCTCGATTACGCCGCCGGGATCCTCGGCGCCGCTCAGGCGCTGGGCCAGCGGGCGGCGGGCAACGTCACCTTCCCGAACGTCTTCCTGGCGCCGCCTTTCTACAACAGCGAGGTCAATTTCTTCTCGCTGAAGAGCTGGGGCCTGTTCGGCGAGGCCTATTTCGACGTCTCCGACAGGCTTCGGGTGACCGGCGGAATCCGCTATTCGAACGACAAGAAGCGCCAGGTCGCCCGGGTGCCGCTGCTCAGCTTCGCCGTGCCCTACGGGACCACCGACGCCAATCAGTCGCCCTTCCTCGGCCTGTTCGACGCCGACCCGACGGTCGCGGGCAACCAGCCCTACAATGTCGGCCGGGCCGCCTTCGACGAGTTCACCGGCCGTTTCGTCGTCGACTACAATCTGACG
>DASVVM010000071.1:0-6898 GCA_036386555.1 Allosphingosinicella sp. | reverse complement strand
TTCACCTCGGTGAAGCTCTTCAGGGCCGCGGAAGCGTCCTCGAAGCTCTTGCGGCTGTACTCGGCGACTTCCTGGCCGACGGTCTCGAGGCCCTTGGCGACGACCTTGGTGGAGGCGACGAACGCCTCGACATTGCCCTTGCTGAGCTCGGTCATCTCTTCGGCGATTCGGGTGTTGCGCTCGATCTGGGTGCGGGCGCGCTCGTTGACGTCGCCGAAGACGGCCTGGAGGCGGTCGGCGACCTGGGCGGTCTCTTTCTTCATGATTCGGGTTCCTTCGTTCTGGATGCGGGTCGTGGTGTTGGTCGCGGTCGCGGCGGCAGCCGCGGTCCGCCTGGCCGGGCGGCCAACCTTGCGGGCCGGCTTCGCGGCCTTGACGGTGCGGGTCTTGCGGGCCGGCTTGGCCGGGGTGGCGGTCGCGGCCCTGATGACCTTCGCGGCGGCCTTCGCCGGAGCGGCGGCGGCCTTGGCGGCGGCGGCCGGAGCCTCGGCCTTGTCGGTCATCGCCGGGGTGGCGGCTTTCGCGATCGCGGCCGAAGCTTTCGCCGTGGCGTCGACGGCCGCGGCGGCGGTCGGGGTCTGGTTCTGCTGATCGGCCATTGGGTGTTCCTTACAAGTCTATGCTGCGATGCAACATAGGCGAGCCGGACGGGGGTTTCAAGGGAAAAATGTTGCGGTGCAGCAGAAGTCTTCTCCCCTCCCTGGAAGGGAGGGGTCGGGGGTGGGTGCGAGCGGAGCGAGCCTTGCTGACTCCGCGTTTCGGCCGCCTTCGGCGGACCCACCCCCAGCCCCTCCCTTGCAGGAGGGGGAGGCCTACTTCGCCTTAACGTAGCTCCCCGGCGCATCCTCGATCGCCTTGAGCTTGCCCTTGCCGGGCACCCTCGCCCCCTTCGCCGGAACCTTCTTCTCGGCCAGCGCGCCGATCCATTTCGCCCAGTCGGGCCACCAGCTGCCCTTGTGCTCGGTGGCGCCCGCGACGAACTCGTCGAGGCTCGCCGGCTTTCCGTCGTTGGTCCAATATTGATATTTCTGGGCCTCGGGCGGGTTCACCACTCCGGCGATATGGCCGGAGCCGGCGAGGACGAAGCGGAGCGGGCCCTGGAAATAATGGGTGATCTTCCAGACGCTCGCGGCCGGGGCGATATGGTCCTCGCGGCCGGCCTGGACGTAGGTCGGGGTCCTCACCTTGTGGATCTCGATCGGGGTTCCGTCGACGACCAGCGCGCCGGCCTGGACCAGCTTGTTGTCGCGGTAGAAGTCCTTGAGATAGGCCTGGTGCCACTTGGAGGGCAGGTTGGTCGTGTCCGAGTTCCAGTGGAGCAGGTCGAAGGGGACGTAATCCTCGCCCATCAGGTAATTGTTGGTGACGTAGTTCCAGATCAGATCGCGGCCCCTCAGCATGTTGAAGGTGGCGGCCATGTAGCGGCCGTCGAGATAGCCCTTGTCGGCCGAGATCTGGTCGATCAGCTGAAGCGTCTCGTCCGCGACGAACAGGTTGAGGTCCCCGGCCTCGGAGAAATCGACCTGTGCGGTGAAGAAGGTGGCGCTGGCGACCTTGCCGGCCTCGCCGCGGGATTCCAGCAAGGCGAGGGTCGCGGCCAGCGTGGTGCCGGCCACGCAATAGCCGATGGCGTGGACGCTCTTCACGCCCAGCAGCTCGCGAACCGTGTCGATCGCGTCGACCTGGCCGCGAAGGACGTAATCGTCGAGGGTCGTTTCGACGAGCGTCTCGTCGGCCGACTTCCAGGAGACGACGAACACGGTCAGCCCCTGCTCCACCGCCCAGCGAATGAAGCTCTTCTTCGGGTTGAGATCGAGGATGTAGAAGCGGTTGATCCAGGGCGGGAAGATGATCAGCGGGGTCTCGTGAACCTCGTCCGTGGTCGGGCTGTACTGGATGAGCTCGTAGAGCGGGGTGCGCTTGACCACCTTGCCCGGAGTGACGGCGATGTTGCGGCCGACCTCGAAGGCTTGCGGATCGGTATGGCTCAGCTGGCCCTTCGAGACGTCCTGCAGCATGTGCTCGAGGCCTTTGAGGAGGCTCTCCCCCTTGGTCTCCATCGCCCGTTCGAGGACCAGCGGATTGGTCGCGGCGAAATTGGAGGGGGCCATGGCGTCGACGAAGTTCCTGGTGACGAAGCGCAGCTTCTCGCGCTGCTTTGGATCGACTCCTTCGAGCGTGTCGACAGAGCCCAGCAGCCGCTCGGAGACGAGCAGATAGGATTGGCGGATCATGTCGAACAGCGGGTTGTCGCGCCATTGCGCGGCGGCGAAGCGCTTGTCCTTGTCCGCTTTCTCGGCGAGCTCGGTTCGCGGCGCCTCGCCGCCGAGCGCGCGCTGCCAGATGGCGAGGCCCTGGGTCCACAGATCGGCCTGCTGCTGGGCGATCTTCGCGGGATCGGCGAACATGTTCAGCCACGGCAGCTGCGGCGCCTTCGGCTCCGCCAACTTCGCTTCGCCCATCGCCTTTGCGACATGCTCGAGCATCATCTGCTGGGCGCGCCCCATCACCCAGGTCCATTGCTGCATCTCCTCGAGCGTGGGCAGCGGCGGGGCCTCGGGGGCCTTGGTGTCGGTCTCGGCCATGGTCGTCTCCTGTCGCGCGCTATCTAGGGAATGCGCGGAGGCGGGGAAAGGTTCGGCTTGCCGTCATCCCGGACCTGCTCCGGGCTTGCGCCGCGACAAGGGCGGGAAGTTCACGACATTCACGACTTTCACACGGCATCGCCTTTTTTCTCGAGCTCGGCGACCACGTCCCGTGGGTCCCCGTCGCCGGCCCAGACCCAGCCCGGCGGCACCCACACGTCGCAGCCAAGCTCGGTCCAGCCTTCGGCGCAGCGCCGCTCCTGCTCCCTGAGCTTCGCGGCTTCAATGTTCGCAGCCATTGCATCGAGCTTCGCGATCAGGCCGTCGGGCCCTTCGCGGGCCTCTCGTACCTCCGCCGCCTGGCGGGCCAGGATCTCGCGCTCGATCTGCTTGCGCTCGAGCGCGAGCAGGCGCTTTCGGCGGAAGCCGGGGCGGGCGCCGTATTTCCGGGGTTCGAACCCTGCAGGAGGATCCGGAGCATATAGTCCGAGCGGGCGATGGCGCTGGGCGCGAATCATCTCTGTCCATCCCATTATAGAACATAAAAAGAACAATAGGACAAATCCTATTTTTCCGGCTCCGACTTGCGGGCGAGACGGCGCCGTCGGGGATTGCGTCGGTCCTTCGCCGCCCGCAAAGGCGGAAGATGAGCTTCAATTCCACTGAAGAGGCACGCGCCCTCCTGGCTCGACTTGGGGTCTCCCGCCCTCGCGGGGGCCTTGAATCGCGCTCCCCCATCGACGGTCGGGTCGTCGGCTCGGTCCCCATCGCTTCGGCGGGGGACGTCGGCGCCGCGGTCGCCCGCGCCCAGGACGCCTTCCTCGCCTGGCGTAACGTTCCGCCGCCGCGGCGCGGCGAGCTCGTCCGGCTGTTCGGCGAGGTGCTCCGGCAGGAGAAGGCGCCGCTCGGCCGGCTGGTCAGCCTCGAGGCCGGAAAGATCCTTCAGGAAGGGCTGGGCGAGGTCCAGGAGATGATCGACATCTGCGACTTCGCGGTCGGGCTGTCGCGCCAGCTTTACGGGCTGACCATCGCCACCGAGCGGCCGGGGCACCGGATGATGGAGACCTGGCATCCGCTGGGCGTGGTCGGAGTGATCTCGGCGTTCAATTTCCCCGTCGCGGTATGGGCGTGGAACGCCTGTCTCGCCTTCGTCTGCGGCGATGCCGTGGTCTGGAAGCCCTCGGAGAAGACTCCGCTCACCGCGGCCGCCGTCCAGGCGCTGTTCGAGCGGGCGGCCGAACGGTTCGCCGACGCGCCGCCCGGGCTCAGCCAGGTGGTGCAGGGCGCGCTCGAGACGGGCGAGGCCCTGGTCGACGATCCGCGCGTCGCCCTGCTTTCGGCCACCGGCTCGACGCGGATGGGCCGGGCGGTCGCCCCGCGGGTGGCGGCGCGCTTCGGGCGGACCCTGCTCGAGCTGGGCGGCAACAATGGAATGGTGGTGGCGCCCTCGGCCGATCTGGCGCTGGCCGAGCGGGCGATCGCCTTCGCCGCCGTCGGGACGGCCGGGCAGCGTTGCACGACCTTGAGGCGCCTGTTCGTCCAGGAAGAGGTGTACGAAGCCCTGGTGCCTCGCCTTCGGCAAATCTGGGAGGCAGTCCCGGTCGGCAATCCGCTCGAGGAAGGCACGTTGGTCGGGCCGCTGATCGACGAGGCGGCGGTCGCGGCGATGCAGGCGGCTCTGGACCAGGCTCGAGCCCAGGGCGGCCAGGTCCATGGCGGAGAGCGGCTCGAGGGGCTCTACGTCCGCCCGGCCCTCGTCGAGATGCCGGGCCAGACTCCGGTCACCCTGACCGAGACCTTCGCACCTATCCTCTACGTGATGCGCTACGGCGCCCTGGACGAAGCGATCGCGGCGCACAACGAAGCGCCGCAGGGCCTCGCCTCGTCCATCTTCACCAACGATATCCGCGAGGCCGAGACCTTCCTCTCGGCGGCCGGCTCCGACTGCGGCATCGTCAACGTCAACATCGGGCCGTCGGGTGCCGAGATCGGCGGAGCGTTCGGCGGCGAGAAGGAGACGGGAGGTGGCCGGGAGAGCGGCTCGGACGCGTGGCGCAATTACATGCGGAGGGCGACCAACACGATCAACTACAGCCGCGAGCTGCCCTTGGCCCAGGGCATCAACTTCAACATGCCATGAGCGCAAGGGTCGCGATCCTCACTCCGGATCCCGGCGACGAAGGCTATCGTACGCGCTGGCGCGACGTGCTCGCCCGCAACGCCGCGCCGCTGCAGGCGGCCGGGCTGGACGTCTGCCATCGCAGCTGGGTGGATGCACCCGATCTGGCCGGCTTCGACCTCGTCCTTCCGCTGCTGGTGTGGGGATATCCGCGTGCCCACCGGCAATGGGTGACAGCCGTCGAAGCCTGGCAGGCCGAACGCGTGCGACTGCAAAACCCCGGTTCGGTTCTGCGCTGGAACGCCGACAAGCGCTATCTCGAGGTCCTCGAGCAACGCGGTGCGCCGGTCGTGCCCACCTTGTTCCTTCCCCGGCTGAGCGAAGCCGGCCTCGAGGACGCCCGGATCCGCTTCGGCAGCGACCGGCTGGTGGCCAAGCCTCAAATATCCTCCACGGCCTGGCAGACGATCCGGTGGTCGCCCGGCGAATCTCCGGTGGGCGGTCCGGAGGGTCCGGCGATGGTCCAGCCTTATCTTCCGGAGATCGAGCGGTCCGGCGAGGTCTCGATGATCTTCTTCGGCGGCGCGTTCAGCCACGCCATCTCGAAGCGTCCGCAGCCGGGCGACTTCCGGGTGCAGCCGGAGTATGACGGGGTTATCGCAGCCCACCGCCCCGATGTGGCCGAGCAGGCGGCCGCGGCGCGGATCCTGGCGGCCGTCGAAGAGCCGTTGCTCTACGCCCGGGTCGACCTGGTGCGCGGCCTCGACGGGGCTCCGCAGCTCATCGAGCTGGAGCTGATCGAGCCCGATCTTTACCTGAGTTATGAAGAGGATGCGGGAAAGCGTTTCGCGGCCGCGGTGCTGGAACTGATCCGCCGCTGAGCCGCTGAGACGGAGCCATGGCCCATGTCGTTCTCCTCGGCGATTCGATCCTCGACAATATCGCCTATGTCCGCGGCGGCCCCGACGTCGTCCGGCAGCTGCGCGGCAAGCTGCCGAGCGGCTGGGACGCGACCCTTCTCGCGGTCGACGGCGCGGTGACCGGCGAGGTCCGCTCGCAGCTGGCCGGGCTGCCGAAGGATTCGACCCATGTCGTCGTCAGCGCCGGAGGCAATGACGCGCTCGGCGCCTCCTTCATGCTCGGCCAGCGGGTGGCGACCGTCGCCGAGGCGCTGTCCCTCCTCGAATCGGCGCAGAGCCGCTTCGCGGACGATTACGCCGAGATGGCGGAAGCCGTGGTGGGCGCGGGCCTTCCGGCCGCCTTCTGCACGATCTACGACACTCCGCGGTCGTCGCCGGACCATCGCATCGTGAGAACCGCGCTCGCCTTGTTCAACGACGTCATCACCCGCTCCGCCTTCGCCGGCGGCGCCGGGCTGATCGACCTCAGGCTGATCTGCGACCGCGACGAGGATTACGCCAACCCCATCGAGCCCTCCGTCCAGGGCGGGAACAAGATCGCCTCGGCCATCGCGGCCTGGGCGACCCAAGGGAACCGGGCTGGTTACGGGGCCGTTCTTACGCCCAGAGACATCGAGTACGCGTAAAACACAAGAAACTCAGGGGAATGGATCATGAATACGCGGACTTTCGCACTCATCTTCGGAATCGTGTTTCTCGTCATCGGCGCCGGGGGGTTCATCCCCGGGATGACCGATCATTCGGCGGCGGCGGACCCGGGCCTCACCATGACCCACGGCTACGGGCACGAGCTCGGCCTGTTCCCGATCAACACGCTGCACAACATCGTCCACATCATCTTCGGGATCTGGGGCGTCATGGCCTACAAGAGCTATGGCGGCTCCCGCGCCTATTTCCGGGTCGTCGCGGTGGTCTACGGCCTGCTGACCATCCTCGGCCTGCTCGAGCCGACCCGCACGACCTTCGGCCTGGTCCCGATCTACGGCAACGACGTCTGGCTGCACGCCTTGCTGGCGCTCGTCGCGGCCTATTTCGGCTGGGTCAATCGCGACACCGCGGGCGACCGGGTCTGACGGCCTAAATCCTCCCCATCGCTAGCGATGGGGAGGGGGACCCTGCGCAGCATGGTGGAGGGGTAATCGCGCGATCCGCGAGTTCGCGCGAAAACCCCTTCCTACCAGCCAATACCCCTCCACCACCCTTCGGGTGGTCCCCCTCATGCTGCGCATGGGGAGGATGAAGACAAAGCGGCCCGGCCTTGCGCCGGGCCGTTT
>DASVVM010000070.1:0-26028 GCA_036386555.1 Allosphingosinicella sp. | reverse complement strand
AGCCCCTCCACCGCACTTCGTGCGGTCCCCCTCCCCACGCCTTCGGCGCAGGGAGGACGAGAAGAGTGAACTACCTTCCCCTCCTCGGAATCCTCATCATCATCCTCGGCTTCGCGCTGCGCTTCAATCCGATGGTCGTGGTCCCGGTCGCCGCGATCGCGACCGGGCTGCTCGCCGGTCTCGAGCCGGTCGACGTGATCTCCAAGCTGGGCAAGGCGTTCAACGACAGCCGGCTCATCGCGGTCCCGTGGATCGTGCTCCCGGTCATCGGCCTGCTCGAGCGCTACGGCCTCCAGCAGCGGGCGAAGGCGGTGATCGGGGGCTTCCGCGCCGCCACGGTCGGCCGGCTGCTCATCCTCTATCTCCTCTACCGGCAGGCGATTTCGGCCATCGGCCTCCACTCGACTGCCGGCCATCCGCAGACGGTTCGGCCGCTGGTCGCGCCGATGGCGGTCGCCGCGGCCGAGAAGAAGCACGGAACGCTCGACGAGGAAACGTCCGACAAGGTCAAGGCCTATGCCGCCGCGACCGACAATGTCGGCCTGTTCTTCGGCGAGGACATTTTCTTCGCGATCGGCTCGATCATCCTCATCCAGCAGACGCTCGAGGCCTATGGCATCTCCCTGTCGCCGCTGGAGCTCGCGGTGTGGGCGATCCCCACCGCGATCGCCGCCTTCATCGTTCACAGCACAAGGCTGATGCTTCTGGATCGCAGCTTATCCTCCCCACGGCGAAGCCGCGGGGAGGGGGACCATTCGAAGGGTGGTGGAGGGGTAGCTGGCGAGACCTCGGCAATTACCCCTCCACGCCGCTACGCGGGGTCCCCCTCCCCATCTGGCGATGGGGAGGACAAGAAATGATCACCGGCCAGCACGTCCTCTATCTGGTGGGCGCGATGTTCGCGGCATTCGCTCTGCTCAGCGCCTTCGACCGCACCAATAAGAAGCGGCTCGGCAATGCCGTCTTCTGGGGCCTTTTCGCCTTGAGCCTGATCGCCGGCTCCTGGCTCGGCGATTTCGCCAACGGCTGCATCGTCCTCGCCCTCGCCGCGCTCGCCGGGTTGAAGCTGATCGGCCGGGGCGCCTCGGCCACGACCGAGGCGGAGCGCGAGTCCAAAGGCGAGCGCTACGGCAATGCCCTGTTCCTCCCGATCCTGATCATGCTGGTCATCGCGGTGACCGGGACCCTGCTTTACCTCTACACGCCGCTCTACGAGACGAAGATCTTCGAGAAGAATCGCGAGACCTTCATCCTGCTGTGCGCCGGTGTCCTCATCGCCCTGGCGTCGATCTTCGCCTGGCTGAAGCCGGCGCCGCTGGCGCCGCTGCAGGAGGGGAGGCGGCTGATCGACGCGGTCGGCTGGGCTGCGGTGCTGCCGATGATGCTCGCCGCACTGGGGATGGTCCTCGCCGACACCGGAGTCGGGCGGACGGTCGGAGGCCTCATCCTGACCGTCATCCCCGAAGGCACGATATTTCCGGCGGTGGTCGCCTTCGGCCTCGGAATGGCGCTCTTCACGATCATCACCGGCAATGCCTTCGCCGCCTTCCCGGTGATGGCTACGGCGATCGGGGTGCCGCTTCTCATACAGACCTATCACGGCGATCCGGCGGTGATCGGCGCGATCGGGATGCTCGCCGGTTTCTGCGGGACGCTCATGACTCCCATGGCCGCCAACTTCAACCTCGTCCCTTCCGCCCTGCTCGAGCTGAAGGACCCGAACGGGGTCATCAAGGTCCAGATCGGAACTGCGCTCCCGCTGCTCGCGATCAACATCCTGCTGATCTATTTTCTCGCCTATCGCTGACCCCGTCATGCCGGGCTTGATCCGGCATCCACCTTCTTTATGGCCCGCAAAGGAAAGGTGGACCCCGGATCAAGTCCGGGGTGACGGACCGGCCATGCCCCACGCCCTTACCCCCGAAACCGCCGCCCGCTTCGCCGCAATCGCGCTCGGCCACGTCACCCGCGAATATCCGCACAAGCTCGACCATGTGATGGACGGGCCCGAGGACGTGGCGGGGCCGCGCGCGCTTCATCCGATCTTCTTCGGAAGCTTCGACTGGCACAGCTGCGTTCACGGCTGGTGGCTGATGCTCCGGGTCCGGCGGCTGTTCCCGGATCTGCCGGTGGCGAAGGAGGTGGAAGCGCTGGCCGACGAGATGCTCGGTCCCGACAAGGTGGCGGGCGAGCTCGCCTATCTCGACCGGGCCTATTCGGGCGGCTTCGAGCGGCCTTACGGCTGGGCGTGGCTGCTCGCCCTCCATGCCGAGGCGCAGCATCATCCGGACCGGCCCTGGGCGGCCGACCTCGAACCGCTTGCGCTCGCCTTCGCCGAGCGGTTCAAGCTCTATCTGCCCAAGCTCACCTACCCGATCCGGGTCGGCACCCATTTCAACAGCGCCTTCGCGATGATCCTAGCCCTGGAGTGGGCCGAGCCGAACGACTCGCCGCTGGCCGGCCTCGTCCGCGAGCGGGCGCGGACCTGGTACGGCCCGGACCGCGACTGCCAGGCCTGGGAGCCGGGCGGCGACGAATTCCTTTCCTCCGCCTTGACCGAAGCCTTGTGCATGCGGCGGACTCACGGCGACGAACAGTTCCGGAGCTGGTTCGGTTCTTTCCTGCCGGGCCTCGCCGCCGGCAAGCCAAGCACCCTGTTCACCCCCGCCAGGGTCTCCGACCGGTCCGACGGCAAGATCGCCCATCTCGATGGTCTCAACCTCAGCCGCGCCTGGTGCTGGCGGCAGCTCGCCACCGCCCTCAAGCCGGAGACGGCGCAGCTCGCCCGGCGCGCCGCGGACGAGCATCTCGACTTCAGCCTTCCCCATGTGGCCGGCGATTATATGGGCGAGCATTGGCTCGCCACGTTCGCGCTGCTCGCGCTCAGCGCCTGACTCCGGATCGGAGGCGAATGCCGCTGCCGGGGCGGCGCTTTTGTGCTATGCTCGCGTCGAGGGGAGAGGGGCATGGGCAAGCAGAGGAAACTGACGGCCGGCGAGATCAGGCTGGCCCGCGAAGCGTTCGGCGACAAGATCGACTACGGCAAGGTCAGGCTGAGCGACGGCCCGGGCAGCAATGCCGCCGCGCATATCGCCTTCATGAAGGGCAATCCGGCGATCACGGTCGGCAATACGGTCTATTTCAAGGAGGGCTACTCCGCCGATTTCGCCGCTCCCGGAGCGGACGGGCGAACCTTCATGCACGAGATGACCCACGTCTGGCAGTATCGGACCCTGGGCATGGCCGCCTTTTTCATCCGTTACGGCGCAGATCTCGCCAAAGCCGGCGGCCGCGCGAACGACATGTACAAATATAACGAGGACTCGAAGTTCGGTGAGTCGATGCTCGAAGCCCAGGCGCAGATGGTCGGCGATTATCATCGGGCGAGAGCCAATGGCAACGCGTCCGCCACGGCGCGCCTCGCCAAGAATCTAAAGGGCAGCGGCCTCCACGGGCTGTAGCCTGACCGTCATGCCGGCGAAAGCCGGGACCTCAGGACGAGGGCGCACGGCGGGACTCCACGAGGTCCCGGCTTTCGCCGGGATGACGATCTAACCCGCGACCAGCCCCCGCTGATCTTCGCGGCCCATCGAGATCAGGAAGGGGTCCGTCGCCTGAAGCGCCTGGAAATCCGCCTTCGAGCGGAGGCCGAGCCATTGGATCGCGATGAGGGCCTGGGCGATGGCCCCGCCGAGCGTGTCGCCGGGGCCGAGCAGGACGATCCGGTCCGGCGCATGCTCCTTGACCGCCACCTGGATCGCGCGGGTGAAATCGTAGGTTTCGAGGATCTGGGCGACGAAGGTGTAGTCGCGCAGGGCCCCGGGCCGGGTGGCGAAGGGGCGCCAGACATGGCCTCGCCCGTCGATCATCGGCACCCGGGGCGAGCCGAACCAGTCCACCGGAAGCTGAGCCAGGGCGCGCTCGGACGAGCCGGCCATGAGCGGCGTGTGGAAGGGGCCGTGATTGACCAGCCGGAGCGGTTCGCGGGCCGGCGTCGGCGGCGTCTCGGCGAGCAGTGCGGCGAGACCGGGCTCATTGCCGGCGAGCACGATCATCCCGCCCAGCTCGATCGAGACGTGGAGGCTGCAGCCGTCGCGGGAGTCGATCGCCTGCGCAAGCGCGAGCACCTGCCCGCGAAGGCCTGGAAGCGGGCGCCAGTCCTCGTCGACCAGGGTGAGCAGGACCTGCCCTCCGGCTTCCCCGGCCTGGCTGTTCTCGCCCATGGCGTCGATGATCCGGAAGCCCTGTTCCGAGCCGACCGCGCCTGCCACGGCGAGTGCGGTGTACCAGCCCATCGAATTGCCGGTGACGGCGGCGATATCGAAGCGGGAGCGGTCGATGGCGAGGAAATCTGCGTAGGACGCGGCGAAGATGAGCGGCGAGGCGATGTCGCCGCGCGTGTGCAGGGCGGGGCTGAACCGCTCGGCGCCGTCGAGCTCTGAGATCGTCGGCCGGCCGCGCTCGGAGCGGATCCGGTCGAAAGATGTGACGAGATCGCCATTCTTTGCATGGAATCGCTTCAGATAGCCCAGTTCCGCCTTGCCGTAGGTGCCCCGGCCCGGGCAGACGACCAGCGCCTTCAGCCGCTCAGCCACGGACCAGCTCCAGCGCCGCGGCGACGATCGAATCGCGGCTCGGCAGGGTCAGGGTCGCGGCCCGGCCGAGCGGGATGAACGAATCCTCGGCCGTGACCCGGCCCGCCGTGGCGCCCGGCGCCTTTTCGGCGAACAGGGCCATCAAGGCCTCGCTCTGCGATCCGGTCCTGCGGCATTCGTCGACGATCAGCACCCGCCGGCAACCCGCGACGGCCTCGAGCAGGCCTTCCTCGTTGAGCGGCGCCAGCCATCGAAGGTCGATCACCCTCGCCCCTACGCCATGCTGCTCGCTCAGGACGCGCTGGGCCTGGCGGGAAAGGTAATAGCCGTTGGCGTAGCTGACGATGGCGAGGTCGTTGCCGTCGCCATGGACCCCGAGGTCGCCGAGCCGGATCGGCTTCGCCGCGCCGGGCGGTGCGTAGGCCGAGGTCCAGAGCGAGTCGCCCTCCTCGTGAAGATCGCGAGTCATGTAGAGGGCGATCGGCTCGACGAAGACGATCACCCTTTGCTCCTCGAGCGCGAGGCGGACGCATTCGCGGAGCATCTCGACGGCGTCGGCGCCGTTGCTCGGGCAGGCCAGGATCAGGCCCGGAATGTCGCGGAAGATCGCGAGGCTGTTGTCGTTGTGGAAATGGCCTCCAAAGCCCTTCTGGTAGCCGAGGCCCGCGATCCGGATGATGGTCGGGTTGGTGTACTGGCCGTTGGAGAAGAAGCTCAAGGTCGCCGCCTCGCCGCGGATCTGGTCCTCGGCATTGTGGACATAGGCGAGGAACTGGATCTCGGTGATGGCGAGAAGTCCGTTATGGGCGGCGCCGATGCCGAGGCCGAGGATGCTCTGCTCGTCGAGCAGCGTGTTGATGACCCGGCAGGAGCCGAAGCGCTCGTGCAGCTTGGCGGTGACGTTGTAGACTCCGCCCTTGGGGCCGACGTCCTCCCCGGCGACGATGATGTTGGGATAAGCCAGCATCAGGTCGGCGAGCGCCCAGCTCAGCAGCCGGGCCATGTGCTGCGGCTTGTCGATCATGCTCCTGTCGCGGGCGAACAGGGCTTCACGCTGTTCCGCGGTCGGAGTGTTGGCACCCGCCGGCGGGCGCCTGGGCGGCACGATGGTCGCCATGACCTCGTTGCTCGTGGTCAGCTTGGGCCGGGCGATCGCCTGCTCGGCGATCCTGGCGAGGGTCGCCTCGCTCTCATTGTAGACGTCGAGGATCTGGGCGCCGGTGAGCAGGTCCTGCTCGACGAGCAAGGCGGCGCTGTAGAGCAGGGGATCGCGCTCCTCGTCCCGCTCGATCTGGGCCTTGGTCAGATAGGTCGCCTGAACGTCCGAGCCGGCATGCCCGTAGAGCCGGACGCAGTCCATGTGCAGGAAGACGGGCCGGCGCCGGGTCCGCGCGATCCGGGCCGCCTCGCGGGCGCCGCGCCAGGCGTCGGCCATGTCGAAGCCGCTGCAATGCACATAGTCGAGGCCCGCCCGGTTGCGGAACGAGGCGCCGATCCAGTCCGGGGGAGTGCGGGTCGAGATTCCGATGCCGTTGTCCTCGCACAGGAAGACGAGCGGCATCGGCGTGCCCTGCCAGGCGGCCCAGGCGGCGGCGTTGAACGCGCCCTGGGCGGTGGAATGATTGGCGGAGGCGTCGCCGAAGCTCGCAAGCACGATGGAATCGCGGGCCAGCGCCGTCTCTTCGAGCTTCAGCGTCCGGGCGATGCCGATGCTGAACGCCGCACCGACCGCCTTGGGAAGGTGCGAGGCGATGGTGCTGGTCTGCGGCGGGATGGCGAGCGGCTTCGAGCCGATCACCTTGTGCCGGCCTCCGGAGATCGGGTCCTCGGCCGAGGCCGCGAAGCTCAGCAGCATGTCCCAGAGCGGAGTCTGTCCGGGAAGCTTCTTCGAGCGGTGGATCTGGAAGGCGTTGGAGCGGTAATGGAGGAAGGCCATGTCGTCGACCCGAAGGGCGTCGGCGACGGCGGCGTTGTTCTCGTGGCCCGAGCTCCCGATCGTGTAGAAGCCTTCGCCGCGCGCCTGAAGCCGCCGCGAGAGCCGGTCCATCTGGCGGCTTGCGACCTGACTGTAGAAGAGCTCAACCATCGCTTCGGGAGCGAGGCCGATTTCGGCCGGCTCCACGTCGGCGGTACGGCGGGGCAAGTTGCCGTCGCGGACCCTGGCGACGAACTTCTCATGAATGGCTTCGGCGGCGTCCATGCCGGGCGACTAACCGCCTCGCTGCGC
Organism: Allosphingosinicella sp.; assembly: GCA_036386555.1. Taxonomy (GTDB): domain Bacteria; phylum Pseudomonadota; class Alphaproteobacteria; order Sphingomonadales; family Sphingomonadaceae; genus Allosphingosinicella. The sequence goes on along the minus strand of DASVVM010000070.1, from coordinate 19,206 downwards.
AATGGGAACCCCGGCCGTCGCCATCCTATTCGCCGGCGGCCGGAACGGGTTGGAGCCCTCCCGCCGGACCGCCCGGCCGATGCCCGAACCTTGCGCGCACGCTTCGACTGTAGCTGCGGCTGACCGGCGCCCATGCCCCCTCCTCGAGGCGGATGCGCAGCGAACCGGAGGCGGAGCTGAGCTCCAGCGCCCGGTCCATGTTTACGAGGTAGGAGCGATGGACCCGAAGGAAGAAGCGCGGGAGCCGCGCCTCCAATTCGCTCAGCCGCCCCCGGTGAAGGCGGGTGCGGCCGCCGGCGAGAAGGATCTCGGCATAATCGTCCGCTCCCTTGACCAGAAGGAAGGTTCGCGGGTCGCACAGCTCGACGCCGCGCCCGGTGAGGACCGGAAGGCGCTTGTCCTCGTCGCCGGTCTCGGCCGGAGCCGCCTGGACGGCCGGCTGAAGCGGCCTTGCGAGCGCCCGGTGAAGGCAGAGGCCGGCAATGAGCGCGCTGGCGATGATGTAGAAATCCTGGTCGAGGAAAGCCGGGAAAGCTCCGACCAGCGGCAGGGCCATCGCCGCCATTCCCGCGAAGGCGAGAAGCGCGGCCCGGCTGCCTTTGAGGGCAGCCGGAGCCACCGCCGCGCCTGCCGCCGCCGCGGAGCCCAGGATGACCGCGTAAATCTTCTGGTCGAAGCCGTAGAACAGGAAGAAGGCAGCCGGACACCAAAGCCCGACGGTCCAGATCAGCCATTTGCCGCCCTCCGGGCGGAATTGCACCCGGACATAGGCGACGAGCAGCAGCCCGAAGAGGCTCGACAGGACGAAGATCGCTCCCATGCGCCACAGGTGGAGGCCGTAGGGATAGCCGATGAACGCCCGGGAGACTTCGAGCGCCAGCTGCGAGAGCAAGGTCAGCGAGAGCAGCGCGAGCAGCAAGGCGGGACGGTCGCTGCGATTGGCCCGGAAGGCGAAACCGAAATAGGCTCCTCCGAGAAGCAATACCCCGGCGGCGCCGATCGCCGCCGCATAGGTCCTCAAAGCCTCGGTCGAACCGGACTGATAATCGCCGACGGCGACGTGGAGCAGGCTGTGCTTCACCCGCAACGGCAGATGGAAGCTCGAAAGCCGCATCGCCAGCAGGTTGTCGCCGGAGCGGAGCAGATCGGGGGGAATGGGGAAATGGCCTTCGATCCCGCCCTGCCGCTCGGCGGCAGGCGAGGCGCCCGGCAACCCGCTGCGGCCGATCAGTCGGCCGTTCCAGAACACCTCATAGGCCGCCAGCGCCCCGACGTGGACCGCGAGCGGCCGGTCGTCGGGATGCCGGGGCCCGACGGCGAAGCGGGCCCTGACCCAGACGATGCGCCCCTGGCTGTCGGCCTCCTGCACCGGACGCCGTTCCCAGCCGCTATGGTCATAGTCCGTCCGCGACCAGAGCGGATCGTCCCCCGCTCGCACCATCACCGTGCCGATCCGCTCCGGCACCCGTGAGTCCCCGCTCGCCGCGCACGCCGCCGCAAGTGCCGACAGGAACAGGATCGAGAGCAGACGCAGGAGGCGAAGCGGCCTGGGCGAGACGGGAATTGTCATTCACCGATCCTGAGGTGCGTCCGCCGATCAGCCGATTGCCGAAGCGGGGAAATCACGATTCTGCCTGAGGGCTATCACGCGAGCCGAGGATGAAGAACCCCTGCCACTGGAGAATGTCATGCGTCTTAGCCGAATCGCGCCCTGGCTGCTCGGGGCCGCCCTCTTGACCTCGGCAGCGAGGGCCTGCGCCCAGCCCGTCGGGATTCTCGAGCTGAAACCCTACACGTTCCAGACCAGCGGCGGCGAGACCGTCCCCGCCGAATGGGGCCGGATCCGGGTCCCGGAGGACCGGAGCCGGCCCGGCGGACCTTCGATCGAGCTCGCTCTGGTCCGCTTCAAGAGCCGGTCGCCTCGCCCCGGGCCGCCGATCTTCTTCCTTCCAGGCGGCCCCGGCAATTCGACCATCGACGCCGGCAGGATGCCGGAGCGCTTTCCGCTGTTCATGAAGGCACGCGATTTCGGCGACGTGATCCTGGTCGACCAGCGCGGCGTCGGCGCCTCGAAGCCGCGGCTCGATTGCGACGAGAAGGTGCCCTATCCGGCGGACCGGCCGGTCACCCGGGCGAGCCACCTCGAGGTCTATCGCGCCGCGGCCCGGCGCTGCGCCGAATCGTGGCGCCGCCGCGGCGTCGATCTCGGCGCCTACAACACCAATGCCAGCGCCGACGACCTCAACGACATCCGCAAGGCGCTCGGCGCCGAGAAGATGGTGCTGTGGGGCCTCAGCTACGGCAGCCATTGGGCCCTCGCCACGATCCGGCGGTATCCCCAGCGGATCGAACGCGCGATCATGGCGGGGGTCGAGGGGCCGGACCATACCGCGAAGCTGCCAGCCACCTATCGGGCTCACCTGAGACAGGTGGCCCATCTCGTTCGCCGCGACCCCGTGCTCGGCCCCCGTATCCCCGACCTGGAGGCGTTGCTCGAGACGGTGGTGAAACGGCTCAACGCGAAGCGGCAGCGCCTCATCGTCAAGGACAGCGACTCGGGCGAAACCCGGCCGGTGATGCTCAACGGCACCCTTCTCAACTGGACTCTCGGCGGAATCTGGGGGAGCGACGGAGTGTCCATCCTGCCCTGGATCATCCTTCAGGCGTCGAGGGGGAATTTCGAGGACGTCACCCACATCCTGGGGCGGTTCGGATCCGGCCTCGAATCCGCGATGCACGCCGCCATGGACTGCGCGTCGGGAGTCTCGCCCGGGCGGCAGCGCCGGGTGGAGCTGCAATATGGCGACATCCTCTTCCGCGACCTGAATTTCCCCTACATGGAAGGCTGCAGCGGATGGGGCGTGAAGCCGATCGGTCCGGGCTTCTGGGCCCCCGTCCGCTCGTCCATTCCAGTGCTCTTCATCAGCGGCACCCTCGACGCCAAGACACCGCCCTTCCAGGCGGAGGAGACGAGGCGCGGGTTTCCCAACAGCGCGCATCTCATCGTCGACGGCGCCGTGCACAGCAACCCGCTCTTCCTCTCCAACCCCCGGATCAAGGACGTCATCTTCGACTTCCTGGCCGGGAAGAGGGTCCTCGACGGTCGCCTCGTCGCCGAGCCGATCAAATTCCTCTCGGCGAGCCCCTTCGCGTCCGCGGCGAAGCCCTAGCGACGGACGGGCGGCGGCGGGAGTGCAGGCGCGGGCTTGACCTGACGTTTACGTAAAGTAGGGAGGCGGGACAGCCCAGCGGGAGGAGATTATCATGACCAAGAGCGAGATGGCCGCGGCCCTCAACGAGAAGAGCGCCTGGCTTCCGGGCAAAAGGGTGAAGCTCGACTTCGGCTCCGAGGGCGTGGTGATGCTCGACGGCGCCGCCAATCAGGTCACCGAGGAGGACGGCCAGGCCGACACCACGATCAAGGTCAGCTGGGAAGATTGGCAGGCGATGAGCGACGGCAAGCTCGATGGAATGACCGCCTTCATGCAGGGCAAGCTCAAGGTCGAGGGCGACATGTCCAACGCCATGCAGCTCCAGGGCGTGCTGGCGAAGCTTCGGAGCTGAGCTCCCCTCCCTGAAAGGGAGGGGCTGGGGGGTGGGTCCGGCGAAGCCGGCCGAAACTCCACCTCTGCAGAAGCCTCGCTGCGCTCGCCTACCCACCCCCAACCCCTCCCTTTCAGGGAGGGGAGGAGGCCTGAGATGCTTCGACTCTTCTACTCGCCCGGCGCCTGCTCGCTCGTCCCGCACATCGCGCTCGAGGAAGCCGGTGCGGAGTTCGACGCGGTGCGCACTCCGATCGCCGAGAAAGCGCATAAGCGGCCCGAATATCTGGCGATCAATCCGCGCGGCCTGATCCCGGCGATCGAGGCGGAGGGCCGGGTGGTGACCGAGAATATCGCGATCCTCGCCTGGATAGGCCATCGCTGGCCGGAGAGGGGGCAGCTGCCGCTCGACGACCTGCCCGCCCTGGCGCGGGTGTTCGAGCTTCTCTCCTGGTTCGCCACCAGCGTCCATCATGGCGGCTTCGGCCCCATCTTCCGCGCCCGCGCCGCAGGGATCGAGCGGCCCGAGGCCGAGGTCGCCGCGGACCGCGAGCGCCTGCGCGGCCTGTTCGGCGAGATCGACGCCCTGCTCGCGCCCGGTCCGTTCCTGCTCGGCGAGCGCTACAGCCTCGCCGACCCCTATCCGCTCACCTTCCTGCGCTGGGCCCGGCGGCTCGAGCTCGACGTCGCGGAGCATCGGCACTGGACCGGGCATGCGCGGCGCATGGTCGAGCGGCCGGCCGTGGCGCGGGCCCTGGTCCGCGAAGGGCTGGATTCAACCGAGTTCTGACTACGGGAGTCGGATTGACCTCGCTCGCGTCGTCCGCCTATCGCGCTCCCCATCAAGAGGGAGCGGTGAATGCGCAAAACCTATCCAGACGCCGCGGCGGCCCTCGACGGGCTGCTGTTCGACGGAATGACGATCTGCGCCGGCGGGTTCGGCCTGTGCGGGATCCCGGAGCGGCTGATCGACTCGATCCGCGACAGCGGGGTGAAGGACCTGACGGTCGTCTCAAACAATGCCGGGATCGACAATGAGGGTCTCGGCAAGCTCCTCCGCACCCGCCAGATCCGCAAGATGATCTCCTCCTATGTCGGCGAGAACAAGGAGTTCGAGCGGCAATATCTGGCCGGCGAGCTCGAGGTCGAATTCTGTCCGCAGGGGACTCTCGCCGAGCGATGCCGGGCCGGCGGCGCCGGGATCCCCGGTTTCTATACGAAGACGGGGGTCGGGACGATCGTCGCCGAGGGCAAGGAGACCAAGGTCTTCGACGGCGAGGAATATGTGCTCGAGCGGGGGATCCGCGCCGACCTTTCGATCATCAAGGGCTGGAAAGCCGACGAGGCCGGCAACCTCGTCTTCCGCAAGACCGCCCGCAACTTCAACCAGCCGATGGCGACGGCCGGCAAGGTCTGCGTCGCCGAGGTCGAGGAGATCGTTGCCGTGGGCTCGCTCGATCCCGATTCGATCCACCTGCCGAGCATCTACGTGAAACGAATGTTCCTCGGCGCGCCCTACGACAAGAAGATCGAGTTCCGCACCGTGCGGCAGCGGGAGGCGGCCTGATTTCTCCCCTCCCTGCAAGGGAGGGGCCGGGGGTGGGTCCGCCGAAGGCGGCCGAGACTCCGGCACCGGAAAAGTCTCGCTGCGCTCGCCTACCCACCCCTAGCCCCTCCCTTGCAGGGAGGGGGATTACAGGAGCCCATTGAATGCCTTGGACCCGCGATCAGATGGCCGCCCGAGCCGCGAAGGAGCTTCGCGACGGTTATTACGTCAATCTCGGCATCGGCATTCCGACGCTCGTCGCCAACAACATCCCCGAGGGGATGGAGGTGACCCTGCAGTCCGAGAACGGGATGCTCGGGATCGGGCCCTTTCCCTATGAGGACGAGGTCGATCCGGATCTGATCAACGCCGGCAAGCAGACGATCAGCGAATTGGACAGCTCCTCCTATTTCGGCTCGGAGCAGAGCTTCGCGATGATCCGCGGCGGCCATATCGACCTGACCGTGCTCGGCGCGATGGAGGTCAGCGAGAAAGGCGACATCGCCAACTGGATGATCCCGGGCAAGATGGTGAAGGGGATGGGCGGGGCGATGGACCTCGTCGCCGGGGTCAAGAAGATCATCGTCGTCATGGAGCACAATAGTAAGAGCGGCGATCCCAAGTTCATCCCCGAATGCACCCTGCCGCTGACCGGCAGGAACGTCGTCGACATGATCGTCACCGACCTGTGCGTCTTCCACCGGCCCGACCACGACAGCCCGTTCCGGCTGATCGAGCTGGCGCCGGAGGTGACGGTGGAGGAAGTCGCGGCCAAGACGACGGCGCGTTACGAGGCGTAACGTCATCCCGGCGAAAGCCGGGACCTCGGGGAGACCCGCCGAGACCTCTCGTCCTGAGGTCCCGGCTTCCGCCGGGATGACGGGGAGGGGTGGATGCGAATTCTTCTGACAGGCTCCTCGGGCTGGCTCGGCCGCTTCCTTGCGCCAAGGTTGCGACAGGACGGCCATCAGGTCACCGGCCTCGACGTGGCCCCCGGCACCGATACCCAGATCCTCGGCTCCGTCGCCGACCGAACCCTCATCGACCGAACCTTCGCCGACCAGGGCATCGAGGCCGTCATCCACTCCGGAGCGCTGCACAAGCCGGACATCGTCCGCTACCCGCGGCAGGCGTTTGTCGACGTCAACGTCAGCGGGACTCTCAACCTGCTGGAAGCGGCGGCGGGGGCCGGGAACGATCGCTTCGTGTTCACCTCGACCACCTCGCTGATGGTGTCGGAAGCGCTCCATGGCGGCCGCCTCGGCCGCGCGGAGTGGATGACCGAGGATTACGGCCCGCTCCAGCCCCGCAACATCTACGGAATCACCAAGCTCGCCGCCGAGCAATTGTGCAGGCTCGCCCATCGCGAGCATGGCCTCGCAATCTGCATCCTTCGCACCTCGCGCTTCTTCCCCGAGGACGACGACACCCATAGCCATCCGAGCGGGCCGAACATCAAGGCGAACGAATTCCTCAACCGGCGCCTGACCGTCGAGGACGCGGCCGAAGCGCATGTCGCGGCGCTGGCCAAGGCGCCCGAGCTCGGATTCGGGACCTTCATCGTCTCCGCTCCCCCGCCTTTCTCGCCGGAGGATTGCGAGGCCCTGGCGCTCGACGCCGCTTCGGTCGTCGCGCGCCACTTCCCGGAGGCGCCGGGCCTTTACGCCCGTGCCGGCTGGACCCTGCCGGAGCGGATCGACCGGATCTATGTGCCGGCCGCGGCCGAGGCCCGGCTCGGCTTCCGCGCCCGCACCGACTTCGCTTCCGTATTGGAGGCAATTGCGCGAGGCGGGCAATTGCCCTTCGTCCACGATCCCTCCTATGTCTCTCCCAAGGAACCGACAGGGGAACAGGCGACATGCTGAAACGGGTTGCAGCGATAGCGGCGGGATGGCTTGCGCTCACGGGCATGCAGGCGCCGACGGCTCCGCAGGCGCCGCTCGAGCTGTGGCGGCTTCACTGCGGCGAGTTCGTGATCAAGCAATATGGCGCCTTCTTCTCCGACACCTTCCAATATGCGGCCGGCCCCAAGGACATCGTCGGAAGCTGCTACCTGATCCGCCACGGCAATCGCTACATGCTGTGGGACACCGGCCTCACCGACGCTCTGATCGGCAACGATTTCGACAATCCCGCCCAGACCATCCGGTTGAAGAGAAGCCTGGTCGACCAGCTCGCCGAGCTGAAGCTGAAGCCCGGGCAGATCGAGACGATCGGGATCAGCCACTGGCATTTTGACCATGTCGGCCAGGCCGGCCGATTCCCGCAGGCGAAGCTGCTGATGGGCAAGGGCGATCTCGAGCTGCTTCGGGCGACTCCGCCGGTGGACGCGGATTCGGCGAAGGGCCTCGCCCACTGGCTGAGCGGGGCCGGCAAGACCGAGGAGGTCACCGCCGACAAGGACGTGTTCGGGGACGGCCGGGTCATGATGCTGAAGCTTCCGGGCCACACGCCGGGCCATTACGCCTTGCTCGTCCGGCTCGCCTCGGGCCCCGTGCTGCTCTCCGGCGACCAATATCATTTCACCGAGCAGGTGAAGAATCGCGGAGTGCCGCCGTTCAACCACGACCGGGCGGACACGCTCGCCTCGTCGGACCGCTTCGACCGAATCGCCGCCAATGTGAAGGCGAAGGTGGTCATCCAGCACGAGCCGGCCGACATCGCCAAGCTGCCGGCTTTCCCGAAGTCGGCCAAGTGAAGGCTCTCCTCTCGAGGGCCGCCGGCGCGCCCGAGACCCTGGAGCTCGCCGACCTTCCCGATCCGGAGCCCGGCCCCGGCCAGCTGCTCGTCCGGGTGCGGGCCTGTGCGATCAATTATCCCGACGTCCTCATCATCGAGGACAAATATCAGTTCAAGCCGCCGCGTCCCTTCGCTCCGGGGGGCGAGGTCGCCGGCATTGTCGAGGCGGTCGGGAAGGGGGTCTCCGGCTGGGCCGAGGGCGACCGGCTGATCGCAATGATCGGCCATGGCGGGCTGATGGAGAAGGTGGTCATTTCCGCCGCCCAGGCGGTGCCGCTTCCGTCCGAGCGGAGCTTCGAGGAAGGCTCGGCCCTGATCCTCACTTATGCGACCTCGATCCACGCTCTGCTCGACCGCGGCCGGCTGAAGCCGGGCGAGACCCTGCTCGTCCTCGGCGCCGCCGGCGGCGTGGGCCTCGCCGCGGTGGAGCTGGGCAAGGCCTATGGCGCCCGGGTGGTCGCCGCCGTCTCCTCCGAGGAGAAAGCCGAGGTCACCCGGCAGGCCGGGGCGGACCTGGCGATCGTCTACCCGTCCGGCCCGTTCGACAAGGAGGGCTCGAAGGCGCTCGGCCAAATGTTCAAGGAGGCGGTCGGCCCGGCCGGTGCCGACCTGATCTACGATCCCGTCGGGGGCGATTATGCCGAGCCGGCGCTGCGCTCGATCGCCTGGGAAGGCCGCTACCTCGTCGTCGGCTTCCCGGCTGGGATCCCGAGGCTTCCGCTCAACCTCACCTTGCTGAAGAGCTGCGACGTCCGCGGAGTTTTCTGGGGCGCTTTCGCGGCGCGCGACCCGAAAGCGAACGCGGCCCATATCGAGACCCTGTTCGGGCTGTGGCGGGACGGGAAGATCGCGCCCAGGGTCAGCCGGACCTGGCCGCTCGGGCAGGGGGGCGAGGCGATCGCCTACATGGCGGCGAGGAAGGCTGTCGGGAAGCTCGTGGTGACGATGGATTGATCCTCCCCATCGAAGATGGGGAGGGGGACCACCCGAAGGGTGGTGGAGGGGTGTTGCGCAGGCCTGTGCCGGCTATCCCTCCACCAGGCTTCGCCTGGTCCCCCTCCCCACGCTTCGCGTGGGGAGGACTATCCGTTGCGCCGTCCCCGCGCCGCGCCTATCTGATCCCTAACAGAGCAAGGGAGCGTCATGAGCACTTTCGACGACCGCGAACGGGCCTTCGAGACCAAATATGCCCGCGATCAGGACATGCAGTTCCGGATCACGGCGCGCCGCAACAAGCTGCTGGGCCAGTGGGCGGCGGGTCTGATGGGCCTCAGCCAGGCCGAGGCCGACGCCTATGCGAGCGACGTCGTCCGCGCCGACTTCGAGGAAGCGGGCGACGAGGACGTGATCCGCAAGCTGGTCGGGGACCTGACCTCCGCGGGAGTCGATTGCGACGAGTCCCGGATCCGCCAGGCCCTCGAGCACAAGACGGTCGAAGCGCGCCGGCAGCTGATGGAGTCGCAGGGCTGATGGCCATGGCCGCCGAGGAGATCGAGGAGCTGATCCGCGCCGGGATCCCCGACGCCAGGGTCGAGATCACCGATCTCGCCGGCGACGGGGATCATTATGCGGCCCGGGTGGTGGCCGAGAGCTTCCGGGGGATGCCGCGAGTCCGCCAGCACCAGCTTGTCTACGAAGCGCTGGGCGGCCGCATGGGCGGCGCTCTCCACGCCCTCCAGCTCTCCACCGCGACCCCCGACTGAGGATAGTAAAAATGTCCGACACCAAGGCTCGAATCGACGAGATCGTCCATAAGCACGACGTCGTCCTGTTCATGAAGGGCACCGCGCTCTTCCCGCAATGCGGCTTCTCGAGCCGCGCCGTCGCGATCCTCGACCATCTCGGGGTCGGCTTCGAGACCGTGGACGTCCTCCAGGATCCGGAGATCCGCCAGGGCGTGAAGGACTATTCCGACTGGCCGACGGTTCCCCAGCTCTACGTCAAGGGCGAGTTTGTCGGCGGATCCGACATCATGATGGAGATGTACGAGGCGGGAGAGCTCCAGCAGCTTCTGGACGAGAAGCAGGTCGCGAAGGCCTGACTCCCCTCCCTGGAAGGGAGGGGCCGGGGGTGGGTCCGGCGAAGCCGGGCCTGCTTCGACTGTCGTAAAGGGCGAAGCGGGCATCGAGCCCGCTCCGCCCTACCCACCCCTTACCCCTCCCTTGCAGGGAGGGGAGGGTCATGTCAGGCCGCCGCCCGCATCCTGCGCAGGCCGGCATATTCCGCCCCGGTGATCGCGAGCCAGGCAATTGCCTGGCCGGCGACGAAGGCGGTTCCGAGCGCCGTGATCCGGGCGGCCTCCATCGAGATCAAAAGGAAGCTTTCGGCCGTCCAGGCCAGGTTGCCGACGATGACCAGCCAGACGAGCAGGCCTGGCGGCGCCGGGCGCGACGCCAGCCAGCCGATGAAGGCGGCGAGCGGCAGGAGCAGCAGCCCGGCGCCGAGGAGCAGCCTCTCGCCGAGACCGAAAAGCCCGGAGAGCGGCGCCGAGTCCAGGCTGAGCAGCAGGCCGAGCGCGGCGCAGGCGGCGGCATCGACAGTCAGAGCTCGCCGCAGGAAAGTCGAGGAAGTCATGGTCCGATCCTTTCTTTCGAAGGGCGCCCGACGAGCGCCGCCCGGCCATGATCCAACTTTGAAGGTCATGCTGTCGATTACCCGGGAGGTAATGGGATTCGCCTCCACGCTCGGTTAGTCTGCGCCTATGGCCATTGCATCCGCCGACCTGGTCGGCACCCACATCCGGACGTGGCGGGCGCGCCGGCGCCTCAGCCAGCTCGACCTCGCGCTCGACGCCGAGATTTCAGCACGGCACCTGAGCTTCATCGAGACCGGCCGTTCGCGGCCGAGCCGGAGCATGCTTCTGAGGCTCGCCGAACGGCTCAGGATCCCGCCGCGCGAGCGCAACGTCCTGCTCGTCGCCGGCGGCTTCGCCCCGGCCTTGCCTGCGCGCACCCTCGACGATCCCGCGCTCGCCGCCGCCCGGCAGGCGGTCGACCAGGTGCTCGCCGCCTACGAGCCCTATCCGGCGCTCGCCGTCGACCTCCACTGGAACCTGGTCGCCGCAAATGCCGGAGTGGCGCCCTTCCTCGGGGATTGCGCGCCGCATCTGCTCGCCCCGCCGCTCAACGTCCTTCGCCTGAGCCTTCACCCCGAGGGTCTCGCGCCGCGGATCGAGAACCTGGCGCAATGGCGATCCTACGTCTTCCGGCGGCTCGAGGAGCAGATCGACGTGAGCGCCGATCCGGTGCTTTCCGCCTTGCTCGAGGAGCTTCGCTCCTATCCCGGCGGCACCTGCGACTCGGACCAGACGAACGGGATCGCGATCCTGCTCAAGGTGCGCCAGGGACCGCACCTCCTCTCCTTCCTCAGCATGACGACGGTGTTCGGGACTCCGGTCGACATCACGCTTTCGGAGCTCGCGATCGAGGCTTTCCTTCCGGCGGACGCGGCGACGGCGGCGATTTTGAGGGGGTAACGTCATCCCGGCGAAAGCCGGGACCTCAGGACAAGAAGTCTCGGTGGGTCTCCCCGAGGTCCCGGCTTTCGCCGGGATGACGGGTGGGGGTCTCCCCGGGATCCCGGCCTTCGCCGGGATGACGGCTGCGCCGTCAAAAGAAAGGGGCGGACGGCGGGACCAGATAGACCGCTCGTCCGCCCCTGTTCGTGTGGAAGCGTGTGGACGCGGATAGAGATACACGCCGCGTGCCAAAGCGGGCCGTTGGCGGATTTGCTGGCCTCACAATGGTTTATGCGATTTAACCTCTTTTGCTTATTGTAAAGCGATCCGACAGAGGACGTTGCGCGAGGCGTGCCATTCATCCGCCGTTCAGCGCCGGAGAGTGAATTACATGTGTAATCGACAGGGAGGGTGAGGCCGTGGAGAGAATCGCCGAAGGCGAATATGCGGTGATGGAGGTGCTCTGGGACGAGGCGCCGCTGACGGCCGCCGACGTCGCCGCCCGGGTCCCGGAGGACAAGGGCTGGAGCCTCGCCACCGTCAAGACGATGCTCTCGCGCCTGCTCGCCAAGGGCGTTCTCAGCCATGAGGAGGACGGGCGGCGTTACCTCTACCGTCCAGCCATCCGCCGCGAGGATTATGTCGCCGAGGAATCCGGACGCCTGATCGACCGGATGTTCGGGGGCCGGGTCCCGGCCCTCGTCGCCCAGCTTGCCGCCCGCGACAAGCTCAGCCCGGCCGACATCGCCGAGATCGAGAAGCTCCTCAAGGAGCTCAAGTCATGATCGCCTGGCTGATCGAGACCTTCGTCGCCGTCACCCTGCTGATGGTGATGGTGCTGATCCTGCGCGGCCCCGTCGCGCGCAGCTTCGGCGCCGGCTGGGCCTATGCCCTGTGGGCCGTGCCCGCGCTCCGTCTGGTCCTTCCGCCGCTTCCGCAGCTGGCGCCGGACCTCTACCTTCCGCCCGTCGTACTCTTCATCCCGACGGCGGCGGAAATGGCCGCACCCCTGCCGGCGGAAGCCGGACCCGGGCAGTGGGTGCCCTTCATGCTCGCAATGTGGGCCGGGGGTGCGGTCATCTTCCTCATCGTGCAATGGCTGGGCTATCGCGCCTTCCTCGGCCAGATCCGCGACAGCTCGAGGCCGGCGCGGCCGCCCTTGTTCGGCGGGATACGCACCTGGATCAGCGACAAGGTGGACGGGCCACTGGCGCTCGGAGTGATCGAGCGGCGGATCGTTCTTCCGGGCGATTTCTCCAGGCGCTACAATCCCGTCGAACGGCGGCTCGCGCTGGAGCATGAGCTCGTCCACCACAGGCGCGGCGACATCTGGTGGAACCTGGCCGCGACCTTCGTTCTCGCCATTTTCTGGTTCAACCCCGTCGCCTGGCTGGCCTTCCGGGCCTTCCGGAGCGATCAGGAGCTGGCCTGCGACGCCGCCGTCGCCCGCACCGCGACGCTCGACGAAAGGTGCGATTATGCCCGCGCCCTGGTCAAATCGGCCAGCCGGCCCGGGCTGATCGCCGCCTGCGCACTCAATCCAGCGGGGGAATTGAAGCGGCGCCTGAGGATGATGCGCAATCATCGGGCGAGCCGCCTGCGCTCGACCGGAGGAATCGTCGCTCTCGCCGCCTTCGCCGCCGCAGGCTTCGCGGTCGGCACGGCCGGACGGCCCGAGCCCGGCGAGGCCCAACGGCATTATGCTTTCTCAGCCCCCGCCCCGGCTCAGCCGCGCGCCCCGGTCCGGATGGCCGCGGCGGAGCCGGTCGTTGCGAGCCCCGTCGCCGCCCGCCGGCCGGCCCGGGCCGCCGCGACCCGCGCCTCGGCACGGCTCGAAGCGGAGCCGGCCAGCTTCGTCTCGGCCGAGGCTCCGGCGCCGCTGCCCACGGCGCTCGCTTCGATGACGACGATCCTGCGCCGGCTTCCCAAGTCCGCGGTCGCTCCCCGGGCCTTCCACGGCAGCTTCGCCTTCGCGCACCCGGCGCCCCTGCCGCCGCAGGTCGAGGCCGTCCGGATCCGGCAGGTCCATAACGAAGCGCATGTCTTCACCGTCCGCCAGGCTCTCAGCGCCGAGGAGGTTGCCGAGATCCGGGCCGCCGTGATCCAGGCCGCCGTCGAGGGCCGCGCGGTCAAGCTTCGGGTCCATCGCGGCGACACCCCCTCCGGCGGCGGCGGCCATGGCAACGGCCTCGACATCAACATCCAGACGCTGGTCAAGGGAGAATGAACCGATGAAGCTCAACCCCGCACTCGGTTTTGCCGCCGCCACCCTTCTCCTCGCGGGAGCGGCCGGAGCCGCGCTCGCCCACCCCCATCCCGAGGGCGAAGGCGACGGCAAGCAGGTGAAAAGGTTCGTCATCATCCACGACGGCAAGGGCGGGGAGCACCATGCTTCCGGAGACCGGGTCCGCAAGTTCGAGATGCACGGCATCGGGCGCCTGGCCGATTGCGAAGGCGGCGAGAAGATCGTCGACGAGCAGGCGGGCGACGCCGACAGGAAGACCAAGGTCATCATCTGCCGCAAAGGCGCTCCGACCGCGGCCGACGCCGAGCGCCTCGAGGAAGCGCTGGCGCGAATCAACGACAACGACCATCTCAGCGACGAACAGAAGGCCCGGATCGAGACCGCGCTGCGCTCGGCGATCGACCGGGCCCGCAGCGCCCGCTGACGCAGGCCGCGCCCTAAAATCCTCCCCGACATTTGTCGGGGAGGGGGACCGCGCGAAGCGCGGTGGAGGGGTTCTTCGAAATCCGTAAGGCCCCTCCACCAGGCTTCGCCTGGTCCCCCTCCCCTGCAAATGCAGGGGAGGATTTTATGGGCGCGCCGCAACCGGCAGGCACAGCTCGAACAGGGCGCCCTTGTCGCTCGCCGGCGCCGAGATGGAGCCTCCGCAGGCGGCCAGCAGCGAACGGGCGATCGAGAGGCCGAGACCGGAGCCGCCCTCGCCGCGGCGGCTGGTGTGGAAGGGCTCGAAGATCCGCTCGCGGTCGGCCTCGGCAATGCCGTGGCCGTCGTCGGCGACCGTGATCCTGACTTTCGACCGCTCGGCCCGCCCGGCGATCGTCACCTCGCCCGCCCCGGCCTGGCGGCTGTTCTCGACCAAAGTCTCGAGCACGGCTTCGAGCAGCTCCTCCGGCGCCGCGACGGCCGGAAGGCCGGCCAGCCGCACTTCCACCGCGAAGTCCGGGCGGCGATGGGCGTCGGCGACCTTGAGCGCGGCCCCTTCCGCATGAGTCGCGGCATCCTCGGGGGCGACGGCCATGTCGGCGCGGGCGAGGTCGAGCAGGCGGCGCAGCAGATGCGACAGGCGGTCGGCGTCCGCGCCGGCATTGCCGAGGAAGCGGCGACGCTCCTCCTCGCTCATCTCCGGATGCTCGGCGAGAAGCTCGAGAACGCCCTTGATGCCGGTGATCGGAGTCTTGAGCTCGTGGCTGACGGCGGCGGCGAAGTCTTTCAGATAGCGCGAACGGCGTTCGATCCTGTCGGCCATGGCGGCGAAGTTGACGTAGAGGTTGCGGATCTCGATGGCGGCGGTCGCCGGCGGCTCGGGAACGGCGACCGCGCCGCGGGCGACGTTCTGGGTCGCTTCGCTCAGCACTTCTATGGGCTGGGAGATGCCGCGCGAGAGCAGGCCGGCGAGCAGGAGCAAGGTCAGGAAGATGAGGGCGACCCCGATCGCGATCTTGCCCCGGTCCTGATAGATTCCGAGGAACAGGCCGCGCGGGCTCCGGCTCAGCATGAGAACGCCCACGACCTCGCCGCCGGCCACGATCGGCCGGACGTAATGGACCCGGATGTTCGAGGCCCTGCTCAGCCATTCGAGCGCGTAGCGCGGCCGGTAGTCGCCGCGTTCGCGCAGGACCGTGCGGGTCTGGCCGATGGTGACCGGCGCGACCTCGGGCAGGTGCAGATAGGAGCGGCCGACATCCTCCCGGCCGAGCAGCACCGTACCGTGCACGTCCATCAGCCGGATCGACGCCAGCGTCGTTCGGGCCGTGTCGATCACGATCGGCTTCAGCGCCGAGGCGGCACGGGCGGCGCTCGGGACCGGAGGCCAGCGCGACGGCCGGGCGTCGGGCTGGGCGGGCAGGACCGGCATCGAGCGCAGGTCGATGGTGGGCCGCTCGGGCCTAAGCGGTCCGGGCGGCGGGTCGGTGAAAGGCTCCGGCCAGGCGGCCCGATAGGCGCCGGCGAGGACGGCGCCCTGGGCGATCAGCTCGGCTTCGGTCTGCTGAACGAGCGTGTTCTCGTAGACGCGGAGGAAGACGGCGCCGACGCCCGGCAGCGCGGCGACGAACAGCAGCGTCAGGAAGAGGAGGGTGCGCAGCCTGAGCGCCGGCCAGTGGCGCTTGGCATAATCCTTCAGCGGTCGGATCAAGCGGGATCCTCACCCTTGCAGCGGCCGATCCGGTAGCCGATCCCGGGCCGGGTCTCGATCAGGTCGCCGCCGCCCAAAGCGGCGAACTTGGCGCGAAGGTTGCGGATGTGGCTGTCGATCGTCCGGTCGGTGATGGCGAAACCGGGGCCGTGGAGCCGGTCGATGATGGCGTCGCGGGTGAAGACCTTGGAGGGCAGGCTGGCGAGCAGCTGGAGCAGCTGGAACTCGGTGACGGTGACCGGCACCGGGACATCGTCCCAAT
Organism: Allosphingosinicella sp.; assembly: GCA_036386555.1. Classification (GTDB taxonomy): domain Bacteria; phylum Pseudomonadota; class Alphaproteobacteria; order Sphingomonadales; family Sphingomonadaceae; genus Allosphingosinicella. The sequence goes on along the minus strand of DASVVM010000070.1, from coordinate 3,281 downwards.
GCGCTTCCCAGGCTTCCGGATCGAGACGCAGCCGGTTGTGGACGAGCACGGCCTTCGGCCCCGCCTCGGCCAGCCCCCGGCCGCCGCGCTTCAGGATCGCGCTGACGCGGGCGACGACCTCGCGTGGCGAGAAAGGCTTCACGACATAATCGTCGCCGCCCAGCTCCAGGCCGAGGACGCGGTCGATCTCATCGTCGCGGGAGGAGAGGAAGAGGATTGGGAGGTCCCCTTCCGCACGCAGCCTCCGGCAGACTTCGAGCCCGTCCATCCGCGGCATGTTGATGTCGAGGACGACGAGGTCGGGCCGCTCGCGCTCGACCTCCCTGAGCGCCTCTTCCCCGTCGCCGGCCTCGGTCGTCTTCATCCCGGCCTTGCCGAGCGCGAAGGCGAGCAGCTGGCGGATATGGGCGTCGTCGTCGACGAGGAGGATCTTGTGGCTCATCGCGTACATGTCACATCACCGCGCCGCGGCTGTCAAAGCCTGAGACTCGGACCCGCCGGCCGTCGCAGCCCCTGATGTCGGCGGAGAAGCGCGGCAGGCGGCGCTCGGCGACCAGCCGCTTCGCCTCGGCCGAGCGGCGCGCGTTGCGGAAGGTCCATCCGTGCCAGACGCCCTGGGAGGTGGCGAGCCGGTCCATGATCAGATTGCGGGTCCAGCTCACCCGCTCGCGGAAGCGGGGGCCGATCGGGCGGCTCTCGAGCTCGATCAGGGGCAGGAGGGCCGAGGGGCCGAGGGCGCTGAGATAGCACAGGTCGAGCGGGACCCCGGCGCCGCCGACCTCGCGGGCGTGGCGAACGTTCCAGCGCGCGGCCATGGCGCCGAGGTCGACCATTGAGCAGGCGGCCAGAGCGAGCAGGGCGGCGGCGAGGTTGGCGTTGATCAGCCAGGGGCCGCTCTTCCCGCGCCAGAGGCGGACGCAGATGAGGACGAGCCCGACCGCGACGAGGGCCATCCAGATCAGCGCGGCGATCCTGAGGCGGGTCAGGGAATAGGCCTCGATATAATCCAGGGTCCGGAGCATCGTCGAGGCGACGAGGACGATATTCTGGGCGATCCAGGCATAGACCAGACGGCGGACGAGCGGGCTTTGGGCGGTGGGAGTGCCCGGGCGCAGGGTGACCAGGACGAACAAGGCGGCGAGCAGGGCGGTGGCGATCAGCGGATAGGCGCCGCGATGGGCGTATTCGGCCAGGCTCATGTCGCCGGGGAGGGGCGCCCCGCTCCACAGGAAGGCGATGTCGAGCCCGTTCTGGAGCGCGAAGACGAGGTTGAAGGCGGCGAGCGAGAGCCCGATCGAGGCCGGGCTGACGCCGGGGAGCGTGAGCTGCCCCTCCCGAACCGTACGGGGCGCGAGCAGGATGCGCGGCGGCCGGAGGAAGCTCCAGACGAGGAGGGTGACGAGCAGCCAGAAGAACAGGCGCGCGATCGAGAAGCCGCCGATCGCCGCGAGCAGATCGAGCCGCTCGAAGGCGTCGGAGATGAGCGGGTTAGCCGCGCTGAACAGGGCCAGGAAGAGGGCGGTGCCCAGGACCGGCAGTGCGAGCAGCGGAAGCGCCGCGGCCAGGCGCGCAGGCCCGCGCCGGCGGCGCGCGGCGCGAAGCCGGCCCCAGTCCAGCAAAGGCCCGATGGCCGACAGGATCGCGTGGAGGAGCAGGCGCTTGGTCCAGCGCCAGCCGTCGTCGAAGGCCTCCGTCCGGGGCAGCAGGGCGGCCAGAGCGGCTGCGGTCACGAACAGGAAGGCGGCGAGCGGGGAGGGATCGTCCCCGAGCACCGCCACGAAGACCAGTGCCGCCGCCGAGGCCGTCAGGGCCGCCCGGCTTCGGCCGATGGCCGGGGCGGCGAGGAGGATCGCGACCATGAGGGCGGCCGCGAACAGCCCGGCGGTGGAGCCGACTCGCTGGAAGAAGAAAAGGTGGTCGGCGAGCGCGACGAGCGCGGCGGCGAACAGGATCTTCCGGACGAAGCTGAACCGGCTGAGGCGGAGGCGCAAAGGCGCGCGGGCGGGGGCGGTGAGTTCCATCCGGGCTTGATGGACCGGGCGTGTGGAAGTGGGATGAGCCGAGCTTCGATTCGCTGCGCGAAGTGGGTGCAGATTCGGTGCAGGCTATCTAATCCTCCCCGCGAGCGCAGCTCGGGGGGAGGGGGACCACCCGAAGGGTGGTGGAGGGGTAGCTGGAACAGGCCTGCACCATGTACCCCTCCACCAGGCTTCGCCTGGTCCCCCTCCCCGAGCAAGCTCGGGGAGGATTGAGTCAGCGCCCCCGCAGCACCCCGTCCACGCTGTGGACGACGCCGTTCGAGGCGAGCCGCTCCGCGCCTGCGACCCGCGCACGCCCGCCCGCGGCGTCGGTGACGACGATCGACTCGCCGTCCCGAGCGAAGCTCAGATTGCTTCCGCCGACCGTGGCGAGCTCGGCCTTGCCCTTGCCGCGCTCGATCGCCCGCCCGAGATCCTCGGCGGTGACCATTCCCGGGACGATATGGCCGGTCAGGAGCGCGACGAGCTGACCCTTGGCCTCGGGCGCGAGCAGGCCGTTGGCGGCGCCGGGCGCAAGCTTGCCGAACGCCCCCTCGGTGGGGGCGAACAGGGTGTAGGGCTGGGCGCCCGACAGAGTCTCGGTGAGCCCCGCCGCCTTCACCGCGTTGGCGAGCGTCTTATGGTCGGCGGAGCCGCCCAGGACGTCGAGGAGATGCGCTTTCGGCTGCTCGCCCCTGGCGGCGGCCTTGGGCCCCGCGCCATTCGAATCCGCCGCCGAGGCGTTGCCGCCCTCCTCCTGCTGGCAGGCGGCGAGGAGCAACGCGGCGGCGAACAGCGATTTCTTCATCCTTACGCTCCTTCAGGCGAGCATCTCGACGATCGCCTGGATCATCTGGGTCTTGGCGTCGACCTGATAGATGTTTCCGTCCGCGTAACGATAGAGCGATTCGTCGCTGTCCTGATATTCGTCGCGATAGTCCATCGGCAAATTGTAGGCGTCATAGCCGTCGGGAAGCGCCTGGCCGACGTTGAGGTCGCCGCCGAGCAAAGCGACGATCCCCTCGATCAGCCCGGACTGGTTGTCGACCCGGTAGATGGCGTTGTCGCCGTAGCGATAGAGCGACTCGTCGGTGTCGTAATAATCGTCGCGATACTGCATCGGCACGTTGTAGGCGTCGTAGCCGGCCGGGAGGGGCTGGCCGATCCCGAAGCCGCCGCCGAAGAGCGGGATGATCGCGCTGATCAGGTCGTTTCCGCGGTCGGCGCGGTAAATGTAGCCGCTGTCGTCGTAGCTGTAATAAT
>DASVVM010000069.1:0-10598 GCA_036386555.1 Allosphingosinicella sp. | reverse complement strand
GAAGGCCCCTCCACCACCCTTCGGGCGGTCCCCCTCCCCATCGCGTTGCGACGGGGAGGATCAAACAGCCCTAGAACTTCACCCCGAGGCTGAGGAAGACCTGCCTCGGATTGCCGTAGAAGGTGGTCACCACCCCCTCGCGGCCCAGCGACGGCGCGACCCCGGGCTGCCCGAAGACCGCGGAGGCCGGCGACACCGACAGGACCGGAGCGCCGGTCACGGGATTGACGTTGAGGAACTGGTAGCCGGACGTGATATATTGCTTGTCGGTGAGGTTCTTGCCGTGGAGGCCCACCGTGAAGCGCTCGTCTTCGCTCGTCCAGACCAGGCTGGCGTCGAGCAAGGCGTAGCCGGGCTGGTCGAGGAAGGGGCTCGGAGTCTCGAACTGGAAGGTCTTGCTCCGGTAGGAGAGCGTCGTCGACGCGTTGATCTCGCCGCCCATCATCCGGGTCGAATAATCGAGCGTTCCCGACAGGGTCCATTTGGGCGTGTTCTGGATCCGCCGGAAATCGGCGACGTCGAGCGGCTTGGCCGCCCCCGGTGCCGGAGCGCCGCTGGCATTGAAATTGGCGACGTTGGTGATGAACTCGTCATATTGGGCATCGAGATAGCCGAGGGTGCCGCCGAAGTTCAGGCGGGAGCCGCTGCCGCCCCGGAACAGGGTGGCCAGGGCCTCGACCTCGACCCCCTTGAAGCTCGCCTTGCCGGCATTGGTGGTGACTCCGACGAAAGTCGGGATACCGTTGATGACCGCGCCGACCGAGCCCGGCACCTGCACGTCCTTGTAATCGGCATAGAAGCCGGCGACGGCGAGCCTCAGGCGGCGATCGAAGAACGAGCCCTTGTAGCCGATCTCGTAGCTGGTGACCTTCTCCGGCTCGAACAGGAAGTAATCGAAAATCTCGTTCGTCTCGCGGACGCCGTTGCCGTTGAGGTCCGGCGCCGCCGTCGAAAGGCCGCGCGGATCGAAGCCGCCGCCTTTGAAACCCTTCGAATAGCTCGCGTAGACATTGGTGTTGTCGTTGGGCGTGAAGCTGATCGAGGCGCGGGGCGTGAACTCCTTGAAGGTCTCGGATCCGGTGAAGTTGGAGGTGAGCGCACCCAGCTGGACGCCGGCGCCGCCGAGCTCGGGCGAGGCGCCGCCGATCAAATTCTTGCGGATCACGGTCGCCGTCCTTTTGTCCTTGGTGTAGCGGCCGCCGAGCGACAGATGGAACTGGTCGGTGATGTCGTAGGTGAAGTCCGCGAACGCGGCCCAGGTGCGGGTGTCGACGTCGCCGAAGGTCGACGCGGTGAAGCCAGGAACCCCGATGAGCGTCCCCGTCGTCGCCAGGACGACGTCGAAGATGTTGTTGGCGTTGGCCTTCAGATAATAGACGCCGACGACGCCGTTGATCGGGCCGGTATCGACCAGGAACTGGAGTTCGTTGGAGAATTGCCGGTTACGGTAGATGGCGGGGACGTCGACGTCGGCGGCGGGCAGGGCCTCGAAGTCGATCGGGGTCGCCGAGCGGTCGCGGCGATAGGACGTGATGTTGCGGAGGGTGACGGCTTCGGACAATTCGAGGTCGACATGGAGCGCGCCGCCATAGGCCTCGATCTCCTGCTCCGGGTTCACGAGCCCGCCGCGGCTGTCGTAGACGTCGCCGAGCACGGGAGCGCCCGAGAGCAGGCCCGGGATCAGCCGGTGGCCGCCGCGCGGGTTGCTCTTGTCCTTGGTATAATCGCCCGAAAGGCGGACCGAGAAGGTGTCCGACGGATCGAGCTCGATGGTGCCGCGGGCCGCCCAGACGTCACGATTGTAATTCTCCCGGCCGGTGGTGAGGTTGTCGCCGAAGCCCTGACGGGTCAGCCGCGCGACCGAGCCGCCGATCTTGAACCCGTCGGCGATCGGAGCGCTGGCCGAGAGGACGAGGTCCGCCTGCCGGTAGGTGCCGAGATTGGCTCGCGCCCGGAACGTGGGCAGCTCGGAAAGGCGGCGGGTGACATATTTGATCGCGCCGCCGATCGTGTTGCGGCCGTAGAGCGTGCCCTGCGGGCCTCGAAGCACCTCGATCCGCTCGACGTCGTAGATGTCGAGCACGGCGGCCTGCGGGCGGTTGAGATAGACGTCGTCGAGATAGAGGCCGACGCCGGCCTCGAAGCCGGCGACCGGATCCTGCTGGCCGACTCCCCGGATGAAGGCGGTGAGGGTGGTGTTGGTGCCGCGCGACGTCTCGATCGTGACGTTGGGGGTGGTGTCGGAAAGGTCGGTGATGTCGATCGCGCCCATCCGCTCCAGCGTCTCGCCCGAATAAGCGGTCACCGCGATCGGAACGTCCTGGAGGTTCTCGGCCCGGCGGCGCGCGGTGACGATGATGTCGCCATCCTCGACCGGGCCGGCGGTCGCGGACTGGTCGAGGGCTTCGTTGGCGGCCGCGGCGGCGTCCTCTTCGGAGGCGTCGGCGGGCGCCTCGTCCGTCTGGGCGTAGAGGGGCGCGGGGATAGCGGCGAGCGCGGCGACGGCGGCGCCGAGCCTCAGGGCGGTCAGGGTGCGGCTACGGGTCATGGCGGTGTCTCCTGGCATTCAGACGGTGGTTTCGGTTTGACGGACTGGCGGCAAGGTCGCCGCGAATTCGCGAAGGACGGCGTTGAACAATTCGGGCTGCTCGAGGTGCGGCGCGTGGCCCGAGCGATCGAAGGTGACGGCCCGGGCGTTCGGCAAGGCCTCGACGAGGTGGCCTGCCGTGTCGGCCCCGTAGAGATGACTGTGGGCGCCGTGGACGACGAGGGTCGGCTGCCGGATCGAGGACAGCAGCGGCCGGAAATCCTCCCCGACCAGGGACTGCCACAGCGCCCCGATGGCGGCGGGATCGTTGGCGGCGAAGGCCGCCGCCGCGCGGTCGGCCTCGGCGCCGGGCGCCGCGAAGATGGCCTGGCCGGCGGCAGCGGCGAAGGCCGGGAAGTCGTCTGCTATCGCCTGGCTGCGCGCTTCGCAGGTCTCGCGCGAAAGGCCGAGGTCCCAATCCTGGTCGTTCAATACGCGGGGAGTCATGTCGACCACGACCGCGCCGGCAAACCTTGCCGAGGCCGGCCCTGCAAGCAACCGCCACAGCACGGCCGCGCCGAGCGACCAGCCCACGCCGACCGCCCCCTCCAGCTCGAGGTCCGCAGCGAGGCCCGTCAGATCCTCGGCGAGGATTGCGATGGTGGGCGGCACCGGCCCGGCGGGCGACCCGCCGTGGCCGCGCAGATCGACGGCGATCACTCGAAAATCGTCGGCCAGCGCGCGCTGGCGCTCGAAGAATCCGGAATCGGCCATCAGCCCGTGAAGGAAGACGAGCGGGCGGCCGCGGCCCTCGTCCGAATAGGCGATTCGAGCGCCGTCCGATGCGGTGTAGTGCCTCAACCCCTCTCCCCCAGCCGCGCGCTCCTTCACGGAGTCTCGATACGGTCCAGCGGCACCCATGCTACAAGCTGAAACCTGAGTCAATATTCAAGTTGTGTTGGAGGCACTTCCCGTCATCCGGCGAAAGCCGGGACCGCAGGACAAGAAGTCTCGGCGCGTCTCCCCGAGATCCCGGCTTTCGCCGGGATGACGCAGGTCCCCCCAGCCGCTAAAGGCCGCGCATGACCGACGCCGCCATTTCCATCGTCGACCTCGAAAAGACCTATGCGGGCGGCAAGCGGGCGCTGGAGGGGGTCAGCCTCGACGTTCCCCAAGGCGAGATATTCGGCCTGCTCGGACCCAATGGCGCCGGAAAGTCGACCCTGATCAACATCCTCGCCGGCCTCGTCAACAAGAGCGGCGGAAAGGTTACGATCTGGGGCTTCGACATCGAGAAGCATCCGCGCAACGCGAAGGCGTCGATCGGGATCGTCCCCCAGGAGCTGGTCTTCGACCCCTTCTTCACGCCGCGCGAGACCCTCGAGATCACCGCCGGCCTGTACGGCGTTCCCAGGGAGCGGCGCCGGACCCAGGATCTGCTCCGGGCCGTGCGCCTGGAGGACAAGGCCGAGGCCTATTCGCGCACCCTTTCGGGCGGGATGAAGCGCCGGCTGCTGGTCGCCAAGGCGATGGTCCATTCTCCGCCCATTCTCGTCCTCGACGAGCCGACCGCCGGGGTCGACATCGAGCTTCGACAGCAGCTCTGGGCCTACGTCCGGCAGCTCAACGCCGAGGGGGTGACGATCGTCCTCACCACCCATTATCTCGAGGAAGCGGAAAATCTCTGCGACCGGATCGCGATCATCAACCACGGCCGCCTGATCGCCAACGAAACCACCCGCACCCTCGTCGGAATGGCGCAGGAGAAAGCGGTCGAGGTGACGGTCGACCGCGACATCGCCGCGCTCCCCGACGCCGGCTGCTTCGAGAAGATCGACCTGCTGGGCGAGCGCACCCTCGCCATCACCTACCGCAAGGACAAGGTGAATGCCGGCGAGGTGCTCGCTGCCCTGCAGCGTGACGGCCTGGGGATCGTCGACGTCTCGACCCGAGAGGCGGACCTGGAGGACGTGTTCCTCAACCTGACCCGGGCGTCCGATGCGGCGAATTGAGGGCGCCGACTTCCCCTCCCTGCAAGGGAGGGGAGAATGAGCGACACCGCCCACGTCTTCGATGTCGTCGTGATCGGCTCGGGCGCGGCCGGACTTTCCGCCGCGCTGACGCTCGCGCCGGGGCTCAGGGTCGCGGTGCTCGCCAAGGGGGGCCTGTCCTCCGGCTCGACCGCTCTTGCCCAGGGCGGGATCGCGGCGGTGCTGGAGGCCGGCGACACGTTCGAGAGCCATATCGAGGACACGATCGTCGCCGGCGCCGGCCTGAACCGGCGCGAGACGGTCGAGTTCGTGGTCGAGGGCGCCCCCGCCGCGATCGAGCGGCTCGCGGCGCTCGGAGTCCCGTTCAACAAGGCCGAGGAAGCGGGGTGGCATCTGACCCGAGAGGGCGGCCACAGCCATCGCCGGATCGTCCACGTCGCGGACGCCACCGGCTGGGCGGTCCAGCAGGCGCTGGAGGCGGCGGCCGCCGGGCATCCCAATATCGAGCTGATCCCGAACCGGGTCGCGATCGACCTCGTCACCGGGCGCCACACCGTCTCGGGCGACGAGGACGGCCGGGTGCGCGGGGTCTACGCGCTCGACCGGGAGACTGGCCGGGTCGAGCCGTTCACCGGCCGGGCGACCATCCTCGCCAGCGGCGGCGCCAGCCGGGCCTGGCTCTACTCGACCAACCCGCGTGGGTCGACCGGCGACGGGATCGCCATGGCCTGGCGGGCGGGCTGCCGGGTGGCGAACATGGAGTTCAACCAGTTCCACCCGACCTGCCTCTACCATCATGACGTCAAGAACTTCCTGATCACCGAGGCGATGCGCGGCGAGGGCGGCAGGCTCAGGCTCCCGACCACCGGCCGCCGCTTCATGAAGCGCTTCGACCCGCGCGAGGAGCTGGCTCCGCGCGACATCGTCGCCCGGGCGATCGACCATGAACTGAAGCGGCTCGGCCTGGACTACGTCCACCTCGACATCAGCCACCGCGACCCCGACTTCATCCGAGAGCATTTCCCGACCATCGCCGCGCGCCTCGCGGAGCCGGACATCGGGATCGACATCACCCGGGCGCCGATCCCGGTCGTCCCGGCCGCCCATTATACGTGTGGCGGCGTGATGACCGACCTCGACGGCCGGACCGACGCCGAAGGTCTCTACGCGGCGGGCGAGGTGACCATGTCCGGCCTCCACGGCGCCAACCGGCTCGCTTCGAACTCGGTGCTCGAATGCCTCGTCTTCGGAGTGGCCGCGGCCGAGCATATCAATTCGAGCTGGAACGACCTGCCGCCCGCGCCCGCCATCCGGCCCTGGGACGAGAGCCGGGTCACCGATTCCGACGAGGAGGTCGTCGTCCACCACAATTGGCGCGAGATCCGCCGCTTCATGTGGGATTATGTCGGGATCGTGAGGACCACCAAGAGGCTCGAGCGGGCGCTCAACCGGATCAACCTGCTCAAGCAGGAGACCCACGATTATTACCGCCATTTCCGGGTCACCGCCGACCTCGTCGAGCTTCGCAACCTGGTCGAGGTCGCCGAGCTCATCGTCCGCTCGGCCCTGGCCCGCAAGGAAAGCCGCGGGCTCCACTATACGCTCGACTATCCGGAGCTGCTTCCGGACGTCGCGGACACGGTATTGGCTCCTTAATCCTCCCCCGGGTTTCCGGGGGAGGGGAACCAGGCGAAGCCTGGTGGAGGGGTCTTTCCTGACTCCGTAGAACCCCTCCACCGCGCTTCGCGCGGTCCCCCTCCCCGCGAAATCGCGGGGAGGACCTAGTTCGCCAGGAACGCGTTCAGCTCCGCCCTGAACCGGGCCGGCTGATCGTACATGATCATGTGGCCGCTATCGTCGATGCGCACGAGCTTCGCTCCCCGCTTTCGCGCATAAGCCGCCCGGTAGCGCCCGTCGTCGGCGGCCCGACGGCTCGGGTCGAGGCTCGCATAGACCACCGTCAGCGGCGCCGCGATGCGCGGAAGCTCGGGCGTCAGGTCCATCAGCGCCAGCTCGTGGGTGGCCCGGGCGGTGACGTCCGGATCGGCGCCGCCTTCCGGATTGCCGAACAGCCGGATCGCCGACTCGACGAGGCGCCGCCCGCCCGGCGAGGCGCTGAGATCGCGCAGGCTGTCGGCGAGGCCGCGCATCCCGGCCGCGTCGCCGCCGAGTATTCCCGCCGGCTGGGGCAGCATGTCGACGACCATCACCTTGCCGGGAAGGCTCGGGTGGCGCGCGGCGACCAGCATCGCGACCGTGCCGCCCATCGAATGGCCGACAATCGCGGGCCGGCGAAGGCGCCGCGAGCTGATGTAGCGTGCGACCTCCTCGGCCAGCGGCGCGAGGACCTGGCCCTGCGCATTGCCGCGGGCGGGCGTGTTGGCGAAGCCCGCGACCTGGAGGAGATGGTAGCGATAGCCGGGCACCGCCGACACGCTCCCCTTCCAGACGTCGCGCGAGCCGGTCAGGCCGGGGATGAGGATGACGTCGGGACCGGTTCCCTGCACGACCACCGAGAAGCGGGTAGGGGCGAAAGGCCTGGCGGCGGGTGCGGAAGGCCCGGGGGCAGGCGCAGCGGCGCCGACGGATGCGAGACCGAGCGCTGCAGCGAGAAGGACAGGCCATTTCATGCGCGCGCCGTAACGCCACCGGGTTGAACGGCGGCTTACTCGCCTCTCTCCCGTCATGCTGAACTTGTTTCGGCATCCAGTCTGGAAGCGCCTCGCGGGTGGAGAGCTGGACCGTGAAACAAATTCAGGGTGACGGGTTGTGGGCAAGGAAGCGGCGCAGCTCGGCCTGGAAGGCGGCCGGCTGATCCCACATGATCGTGTGGCCGCTGCGGTCGATGCGGACGAGCCGGGTGCCGGGCCGCTTCGAATAAGCGGAGGTATAGGCCCGGCTGACCGGACCGCAGGCGTAGCGGAGCCTCGCCGAGCAGGCGTAGACGACCGTAAGCGGGGCCCGGATCCGGCCAAGCTCCGCAGTCAGGTCGGTGGAGATCAGCTCCGAGACCGATCGTCCGACCACACCGGTGTCGTTCCGGCTTTCAAGCCAGTCGGAATTGCCGAACCGCCCGACCAGGGACTTGAGGTCCCGCCGAAGCCTGCCGGCCCCAGCCATCTCGCCGCCGATCAGCTTCGCCAGCGGCTTCGCCGCGACTGCCGGCACCCCGAAGGGGCGCGCGGGGGACGGCAACATGTCGATCACCATGACGCGACCGGCCACTTCGGGATGGCGGGCGCCGATCATCATCGCGATCGAGCCGCCCATCGAGTGGCCGACGATCGCGGGCCGGCCGAGGCGGCTGGCGGATATGTAGCGGGCGATCTCGTCCGCGACCGGGGCTGCGACCCGCCCGGCGGCATTGCCGGCGGCCGGGGTGCCCGCGAATCCGGCGACCTGGACGAGATGGTAGCGATAGCCGGGCACGGCGGCGACTGTCCCGTTCCAGACCCCTCGCGAACTGGACAGCCCCGGGATCAGGATCACGTCCGGCCCGCTGCCGCGCACGACCACTGAAATGCGGCTCGGCTTGAAGGGCGCCGCGTCGGAGGGCGCGGCGAGCGCAAGGGCGAGGAGGATGAACGGCCAGCGACTCATGGGACGAAGGCTAGCGCCGCATGGTTAACGAATCCCAGACCGTAGAATCGCTACCACCCGTCATTCCGGCGGCGGCCTTCGCCGGGATGACGAAAGGGCGCGGCTGCGCTAGAGCCCCTGCATGCCTCATCTCTATCTGGTCGACGGTTCCAGCTACATATTCCGCGCCTATCACCGGCTGCCGCCGCTCACCAACCGGCACGGCCTCAACGTGGGCGCCGTCTACGGCTATACGACGATGCTGTGGAAGCTCGCCGAGAGCCTCCACAAGGAGGAGGGGCCGACCCATCTCGCGGTGATCTTCGATGCCGGGTCGCACACTTTCCGCAACGACATGTTCGAAGGCTACAAGGCCCAGCGTCCGCCGCCGCCGCCCGACCTCGTCCCGCAATTCCCGCTGATCCGCGACGCCACCCGGGCCTTCTCGCTGCCGTGCATCGAGGAGGACGGGCTGGAGGCGGACGACATCATCGCCTGCTATTCCAAGGCGGCGCTCGCCGCGGGCTGGCGGGTCACCATCGTCTCCTCGGACAAAGACCTGATGCAGCTGGTCGAGGACGGCAGGCTCGACCTCTACGACACGATGAACGACCGCCGGATCGGCCGCGACTATGTGATCGAGAAGTTCGGGGTCCCCCCCGAGCAGCTGGGCGAGGTTCTGGCGCTGATGGGCGACAGCGTCGACAACATCCCCGGAGTGCCCGGCGTCGGCCCGAAGACCGCGGCCCAGCTCATCCAGCAATATGGCGACGTTGAGGCCGTGTTGGCGCACGCCGAGGAGATCAAGAAGCCCAAGCTCAAGCAGAATCTGATCGAGCATGCCGACGCGGCCAGGATGTCGCGCGAGCTGGTCCGGCTGGTCTGCGACTCGCCTCTGCCCGAGCCGCTCGAGGATCTCGAGATGAAGGGCATTCCCGACGGGCCGCTCCGCGAGTTCCTCGAGGAGCAGGGTTTCAAGGCGCTGCTCTCACGTCTCAACGGCACCTCGCAGGTCAAGGCGCCGAGCGACAGCGTCACGCCTGTGCAGCGCGAGGTGAGGCCGGAGCCGAAGATCGACCGCTTGGCCTACGTCACCGTGACGGACGAGGCCGAGCTGGATCGCTGGATCGCCGAAGCAACCCGGAATGGCCTGGTCGCGGTCGACACCGAGACGTCCGGCTATGATTGCGTCACCGCCGACCTGATCGGAATCAGCCTCGCCACCGAATGCGGCAAGGCCTGCTACATCCCGCTCGAACATGGCGGCCACGACCTGCTCTCCGAGCGCCCGGAGCAGATCCCGGCCGAAGTGGCGCTGGCGAAGCTCAAGCCGCTGTTCGAAGACCCCGCGATCCTCAAGATCGGGCACAATTTCAAGTTCGACTGGATCGTCTTCGACCGCCGCGGGATCAAGGTCGCGCCGGTCGACGACAGCCTGGTGATGAGCTTCAACCTCGATGCCGGCGGGCTCAACAGCCACTCGATGGACGACCTCGCCAAGAAGCATCTCGACCATCAGTGCATCGCCTACAAGGACGTCTGCGGATCGGGGCAGAAGCAGATCAAGTTCAGCCAGGTGCCGCTCGACCGCGCCACCGAATATGCCGCCGAGGACGCGGACGTGACGCTTCGCCTCTGGCGCCGCTTCAAGGCCCGCATGCCGCACGAGCGGGTGACGCGGGTTTACGAGATGGTCGACCGGCCGCTCGTCCCCGTCGTGGCCCGGATGGAGCGGGAGGGCGTAAAGGTCGACCGCGAGGAGCTGAAGAAGCTCAGCCATGAATTCGCGGTGCAGATCGAAGCCCTCGAAGGCCTCATCTGCGGCGAGGCCGGGTGCCAGTTCACCATCGGCAGCCCGCAGCAACTGGGGGAGGTGCTCTTCGGGCAGATGGGCCTCAAGGGCGGGCGCAAGGGCAAGAGCGGCACCTGGTCCACCGACGTAAACGAGCTCGAGCGGCTGTCACGCGAGGGCGTGCCGATCGCCAGCTTGGTGCTCGAATGGCGCCAGCTCTCCAAGCTCAAATCGACCTATACCGACGCGCTCCAGCAGCAGATCAACAAGGAGACCGGCCGGGTCCATACCAGCTATTCGCTGTCGGGCGCGCAGACCGGCCGCCTTTCCTCGACCGACCCCAATCTCCAGAACATCCCGATCCGCACCGAAATCGGCCGCCGCATCCGCGACGCCTTCGTCGCCGAGCCGGGCTACGTGATGCTCTCGGCCGATTATTCGCAGATCGAGCTCAGGCTCGCCGCGCACATGGCCGACGTGCCGCAGCTCAAGGATGCGTTCACGCGCGGCGAGGACATCCATGCGATGACCGCGCAGGAGCTGTTCGGAAGCGTCGACCGCGACACCCGCGCGTCGGCCAAGACGATCAACTTCGCCATCCTCTACGGGATCTCGCGCTGGGGCCTCGCCGGCCGCCTCTCGATCACCGCCGACGAGGCGCAGGCGATGATCGACCGCTATTTCGACCGCTTCCCCGGCATCCGCGACT
>DASVVM010000068.1:0-44684 GCA_036386555.1 Allosphingosinicella sp. | reverse complement strand
GCCCACGTCTCCGCTGCTCAGACGCCGGGCCCCCTCCACCACCGGCTTCGCCGGCGGTCCCCCTTCCCGTTCCGGGGAGGAACTACGCGCCCAGCGCGCGCCCGGGCGCCAATGGCCGCCGCGAGGGCAGGAGCAGGGCTCGCGGCCCTCCTTCATGCTTTCGGGAGGCAGGGTCGGAGCCGCCGCGCTCCCCCTCGTCTCGCTACGCCGCCCTTCTCTCTCGCCCGCCCTCACCCGGTCGGTGCTCAGATTGGGAAGGTAGAGCGAGGCGAGCCTCGGCATCGGGGGTCTCCACTATGAGGTCGAACGGCGCTCTGCCGCGTTGGCGGGCGAGGGTGAGGCGCCAGCGGGGGCGGCCGATCCCGGCCACCGGCAGCGGCGAGGAGGGGGCGCAGGCGAGGCGCCAGCGGGTGACTGCCGCGGAAGGAATTGCGAGCGGATCCTCGCCGTTGCCGCGCCAGCGCCGGAGCATGAGGGCCAGAGTCCCGCCCTCCTCGGCGGCGAGCTGGAGCCGGCGGGTGGCGGGCATCGCGGCCCGGCCCACTTCGCCGACCACCGCGGCGAGGCCGCCGTGGCGAAGCCCCTCCTCCATCACCGCAAGCACGTCCTCGTCACGTAAGCATTCGGCGTAGAGGATTCGGTCCGGAGGCAGGCCGGCGCCGGCCAGGCCCGGGGCGAACAGGTCGCGGCTGCCGAGCGCCCACAGGACGATGCCCGGGCGGCGGGCGGCGATGGAAGCCAAGAAGAGGGTGGCTGCGGCCTGGTCGGCCGGGCCGGGCCGCTCGCCCGCCGCCTCGTTCAATGAAGCGACCGGAAGGCCGCCGCCGGCGAGCCGGGAATCGATGGCGCCCACTTCGAAGGGAAGATATTCGCGCTGCTCCGGGGCGGCGGATTCGAGCGCCCTTACTTCCGCGCGCAATGCGGCCAGGCGTTCGGCTCGGGCGGGGCTCGGGGACATCGCGACTCACGACTCATACGTTCCTTTTATGTTCCCACCGCGTTCAGCGAGAGTCAAGTTGGGGGGAGGGAGAGCATCTTGTCCTCCCCGTGCGTGCAGCGCATGGGGAGGGGGACCGCATGAAATGCGGTGGAGGGGCTATCGCGGAGTACGTATCGCCCCTCCACCATGCTTCGCATGGTCCCCCTCCCCACGCCTTCGGCGCAGGGAGGACGAGCCCCGGCCCTCGCGCACTGGAATCCGATGCCCCTCCTCCGCAGCTGTCTCCTCGCCCTCCTGATCCTCGTCGCCGCGCCCGCTTGGGCCTCGGGCGATTCGAGCTGGTTCTACAGGAGCACCGACATCGCGCCCGATCCGGCCTGGACCTTCGGGACCCTTCCCAACGGGCTGCGCTACGCCGTCCGGCGCAACGCGGTTCCGGAGGGGCAGGTCTCGGTGCGGCTGAGGATCGACGCCGGTTCGCTCCACGAGGCGGAGAAGGAGCGCGGCTGGGCGCATTTCGTCGAGCATATGGCGTTCCGGGGCACGAAGAATTTCGGCGACGGCGAGGTGCGCGAGACCTGGCAGAGGCTCGGCGCGAGCTTCGGGAGCGACACCAACGCTTCGACCGAGCCGACCCAGACGGTCTACATGCTCGATCTGCCGCGTGCCGACAGGGCTTCGCTCGACACCTCGCTCAAGCTGCTCGCAGACATGGCCGACACAGCGATCTTCGACCCGAAGATCGTCGACGCCGAGCGCGGGGTCATCCTCTCCGAATATGGCCGGCGCACCGAGCTCGCGGTGAGGCTGAGGGAAATGATGATGCCGCTCTTCTACGGCGGACTCAAATATGCGGATCGCGACACGATCGGAACCGAGGCGACCCTGAAAGGCGCCGACCCGGCCGGCCTCAAGGCCTTTTACGAGCGCTGGTACCGGCCCGACCGGGCGACCCTCGTGATGGTCGGCGACGCCGATCCGAAGCTGATGGAGGAATTGATCGCGGCGCGCTTCGGAGGCTGGAAGCCCTCGGGCCCGGCGCCTCGAGAGCCCGATTACGGGAAGCCCGCCGAAATTCCACAGCGGACCGCGGCGATCGCCTATCCGGGCTCTCCCCATTTCGCCACCCTGAGCTGGATCCGGCCCTACCGGCCGGTTCCGCCGAGCAAGGCGCGCGAGCAGAGGAACCTCGCCCGCACCCTCGCCGCCCGGATCCTCAACCGCCGGCTCGAGGCCAAGGCCAGGGGCGAGGCCGCCTTTCTCAACGCGCAGGTGCAGTACGAAAACAGCGTCAACGTCGCCGACTACACCCAGATGTCGGTGATGGCGAAGGAGGGCCGCTGGCAGCAGGCCCTGACCGAGGCCTATGCGATCCTCGCCGATGCGCTGAAGGCGCCGCCCAGCCAAAGCGAGATCGACCGCGAGATTGAGAATATCCGGACCGCCGGCCGGGCCGCCGCCCAGGGCGATCCGACCCAGCGCTCGCAGGTGCGGGCCGGGCGGCTGATCGCGGCGATCGACGGCAACAGCGTCATCTCCACCGCCCAGATCCAGCTCGCCTTGTTCGAGGAGCTGGCCCCGGGCCTGACTCCCGATGCGGTGCACGCGGCGGTGAAAGACCTGTTCCAGGGTTCCGGGCCGAGGCTGGCAATGCTTTCGCCGGCGCCGGTGGCAGGCCTCGCCGAGGCGCTCGCCGCCGCCGAGGCCGCGGCTCCGGCTGCCCGCCAGGCAGACCGGCGGGTCAGCATCGACGATCTGCCGCCGCTCGGCCCGCCGGGGCGGGAGGTCTCCCGCCAGCGCATCGCCGATCTCGACGCGACCATCGTCCGCTTCGCCAACGGCTCGAGCCTGGTCTTCAAGCAGACCGGCTTCGACAAGGGCAGCGTCAACGTCTCGCTCCGCTTCGGCCGGGGCATTGCCGCGCTTCCGGCCGACCGCAAGTCGCCGGCCTGGATGGCGCCCTTGCTCGGCTCGACCGGGGTCGGGCCGTTCGACCTCGACGGGCTGGAGCGGCTGCTGACAGGGCGGCGGATGTCGATCAGCTTCGACCTTGACGACGAGGCGCTGGTGCTTCGCGGAGCGACCCGCGCGGAGGAGCTCGGCGACCAGCTCCGGCTGCTCGCCACCAAGATCGTCGCGCCCCATTTCGACGCCGCCTTGTTCCAGCGCTCGAAGACCGGGGCGCTGGAGAGCTACGACCTCGCTTTCTCCTCCGCCACGGCGCGCCTCGGCCGGGAGTTCGGCTCCGTCGCCCGCGGCGGCGACCCGCGCTGGCAGGCTTTCGACAGGGCCGAGATCGAGCGGCTTCGGCACGAGGATTTCACGGCCTTCATGAAGCCGCTGCTCGAACAGGGGCCGATCGAGGCCGTCATCGTCGGCGACGTCGATCTCGAGACCGCGGTGGCCGCGATGCTGAAGACGGTGGCGGCCCTGCCCCGGCGCGCCGAGGTGCGGCCGCCGGCCGCCTCGCTCCAGGTGCGGCCGCCCAGAGCTTCGAAGGAGCCGATCCGATTCACCCATCAGGGCGACCGGAACCAGGCCTATGCCGCTCTCGGCTGGACGACCTTCGGAGGGAAGGAGGGCCGGCGCGAGCGAAGGGCGCTCGGAATCGCCGCCAACCTCGCCCAGGCGCGGCTGATGGAGCGGCTGCGCGACCTGGAAGGCGCGAGCTATTCTCCGTCGGCCACGGTCCAGTCCAGCTTCCAGTTCCCGGAATGGGGCTTCTTCTTCGCCGGCTCGGAGATAAGGCCCGAGCGGGCGGACCTGTTCTTCCGGCTCGCCCGGGAGATCGTCGCCGATCTCGCGGCCAAGCCGGCGTCCGCCGACGAATGGCAGCGCGCGATCAACCCGGTGGTGACCGGGATCGAGCGGCGGCTGAAGACCAGTGCCTATTGGGCCGGCGCGCTGGAGGACTGGTCGCGCGAGCCCTGGCTCATCGAGCATGTCAGGACCTATCTTTCCGACTACAGGTCGCTGACTCCCGAGGAAGTGCGCTCGGCGACGGCGAAATATGTGGCCGACGAGGGCGACTGGTCGATCCTGGTTTTGCCCGCTAAAACGGGCGAATAGTGTCAACCAACGCAGTCCAGGCGAATACAAGCGGCCCGCGGCAGGCCGCAGGCGGCGGCTGGAAGCCATTCCGGCTCCAGCAGCAGCCTTTCTTCGAGGACAAGAACCGCGCCTTCTGGATCCTCCAGTCGGCCGGATGGGCGGGCTATTTCTTCCTCCGCACCCTGTCGGGGATCGCCAACAATTTCGGCTTCAGCCTGGTCATCCACATCACGCTCCTGACGGCGACCGGCTATTCGATCACCTTGCTCATGGCCTCGGCCTACAGGCGGCTGATCAAGATGCGGCCGATCATCACCTGGGTCACCTCGATCGTCCTGATCGTGACCGCGTCGGCGGCCTTCTCGGCGATCGAGACGTGGAGCCACGCCACCTTCGTCAGGCCGGGAATCACGCCCGAGGGGCTTCAGTTCTTCGGCTCGATCGTTCTCACCCTGACCCTTCTCGTCGCCTGGTCGGCGCTCTATTACAGCATCAATTACTATCTCCTGCTCGAGGAGCAGAGCGACCGGCTGCTGAGGCTGGAGCATCAGGCGAGCTCGGCCCAGCTCGCGATGCTCCGCTACCAGCTCAACCCGCATTTCCTGTTCAACACGCTGAACTCGATCTCGACCCTGGTGCTTCTGAAGCAGACCGACCGCGCCAATGCGATGCTTTCGCGCCTGTCGTCCTTCCTTCGCTACACCCTGGTCAACGAGCCGACCGGCCATGTCACGGTGGCCCAGGAGGTGGAGACGCTGAAGCTCTATCTCGAGATCGAGAAGATGCGCTTCGAGGACCGCCTGAGGCCCCGCTTCGAGATCGATCCGTCAGTGGCCCGGGCGCGGCTGCCGTCCCTGCTTCTCCAGCCGCTGGTCGAGAATGCGATCAAATATGCGGTCACTCCGCAGGAGGAAGGGGCGGACATCGAAGTCTCCGCCCGCCTCAACATCGACCGGGTGATGCTCACGGTCCGCGATACAGGCCCCGGCGCGGAGGACCATTGGGTGAAGGCCCAGCAGTCGACGGGCGTCGGACTGGCGAACATTCGGGACCGTCTGGCGCAAGCCTATGGCGCCGATCATCGTTTCGAGACTGAATCGAACATAAAGGGGGGCTTCCGCGTTACCATCGAAATCCCGTACCAGCTTGAACCACCTGAGGAACCGAAATGACGATCCGCACGATTCTCGTGGACGACGAGCCTTTGGCGATCCAGGGCCTGCAATTGCGCCTGGAAAAGCATGACGACGTCGAGATCGTCGAAACCTGCTCAAACGGCCGCGAGGCGATCCGCGCGATCAAGACCAACAAGCCCGACCTCGTCTTCCTCGACATCCAGATGCCCGGCTTCGACGGGTTCTCGGTGATCCAGGGCCTGATGGAGGTGGAGCCGCCTTTGTTCGTCTTCGTCACCGCTTATTCCGACCACGCCATCCGGGCGTTCGAGGCGCAGGCGGTCGACTATCTGATGAAGCCGGTGGAAGAGGACAGGCTGGCGGACACGCTCGACCGGGTGCGCCAGAGGCTCAACGAGAAGCGCGGAGTCGAGGAAGCGGAGAAGCTGAAGGAGGTCCTCGCGGAGGTCGCCCCCGACGCGGTCGACCAGGTCGGCACCTCGATGGACGACGGCCACGCCGCCAACCGCTACGAGAAGCTCATCAACATCAAGGACCGCGGCCAGATCTTCCGGGTCGACGTCGATTCGATCGAGAAGATCGACGCCGCCGGCGACTACATGTGCATCTATACGGGCGACAACACCCTGATCCTTCGCGAGACGATGAAGGATCTCGAAAAGCGCCTCGATCCCCGCCGCTTCCAGCGGGTGCACAGGAGCTGCATCGTCAACCTCGACCAGGTCCGGCAGGTCAAGCCGCACACCAACGGCGAATGCT
Source organism: Allosphingosinicella sp. (assembly GCA_036386555.1). GTDB lineage: Bacteria > Pseudomonadota > Alphaproteobacteria > Sphingomonadales > Sphingomonadaceae > Allosphingosinicella. The sequence goes on along the minus strand of DASVVM010000068.1, from coordinate 38,798 downwards.
TCCTGGTGCTGGAGAGCGGGAGCCAGGTGAAGGTGTCGCGGAGCTATCGCGATGTGGTGGCGAGGTTCGTTCACTGATCACTTAATCCTCCCCCGGATTTCCGGGGGAGGGGGACCGCGCGGAGCGCGGTGGAGGGGTTCTTCAGGCTCAGAAAGGCCCCTCCACCATGCTTCGCATGGTCCCCCTCCCCTGCAAATGCAGGGGAGGATTTAGGAATGAAACCGCCCCCCCTCGCAGCCGTTGAGGCCTCCATGATCCACCTCATCCTCCTCCAGGCCGCCGCTCTGGCGTCCGACATCGAGCTCAACCTCAACCTTCGCGCCCGATCCGTCACGATTGAGCAGAAAGGCGAGGCCAAGCTCGAGGTGCGCGGCGAAGGCCCCGGCAACCGCGTCGATGTGAAGGTCGAGCCGAAAGCCGAGGGGCGGACCCAGCTTCGCGACGTCACCGTCGACATCCATGCCGAGGCTTCGGTTCAGGAGGGCGTCAAAATAGATGCCCGGGCTGAAACCGGCACGCCCCAGTAACGTTTCGCTCCCCGTAACAGGGAGTAGTTCCATATGCGTCTTTACCCGCTTCTCGCGGCCGCCGCCGCGCTCGCCGTCGCCGCTTCGCCCGCCGCCGCCCAGGATCGCCAGGACCGCCGGTCCACCCCGCAGCGCGCCGGCGCCCAGTCGACGGCGCTCGCCCAGGCGGTGTCGCAGGGCCAGGATCAGCCGGACGTTCTCCTCGACATCCCCAACCTGTCGGTCGACGAGATCAACCTCGAGGTGAACAACCTCCAGGTCCATATCGCGCTCGACGCCCGGCTCGCCAACCTGCTCAAGCTGACGGCGGGGGCCGACGCCAGCATCGACCAGGTCAAGATCGGGATCAAAGGCGTCCAGGCGACGGCGACCCTCGTCGTCCGCCTCGACAACGTCCGTGCGATCATCGAGCGGACGCTTCAGACTCTGGACAACAATCCTCAGCTGGTCACCCAATTGCTCTCGACGGTCGATAATACGGTCAACACGGTCGGCGGGGTCGCCAACAACACGGTGGGTACCGTGGGCGGAATCGCCGGGACCGCGCTTCGCAACGGCCAGTTGCTCGACCTCGCGGCCTCGGGACTCACGGCCGTGTCGCAGACGGTGAATTCGACCGGCCAGACGGTGCGCACCGTGCGCGACCGCAGCGGGCAGCTGCTCGAGGTGGTGACCGATACGGCCGGGCGGATCGTCAGCTCGCGGCGGGCGCCGCGCTAGACATGATTCGAATTCCTCCCCGAGCTTGCTCGGGGAGGGGGACCGCGACGCGAAGCGTCGTGGTGGAGGGGCAATGCGGAATCACGATCACCCCTCCACCGCGCTTCGCGCGGTCCCCCTCCCCGAGACAAGCTCGGGGAGGAACTCCGTCTTCTCGCTTGACGTGGAGCAACAAAAAGCGGGATTCCCGCCTTTGTGGGAATGACGGGGGTGCAGATGGCCGAGCAAAGCGAAAAGGCGCGGGCTTTCGCCGCGCTCCACCGGCCGGGCGAACCGGTCATCCTCTACAATGCCTGGGACGCGGGCAGCGCCCAGGCGGTCGCCGAGGCGGGCGCGAAGGCGATCGCGACCGGCAGCGCCTCGGTCGCCGCGGCGCATGGCTTCAAGGATGCCGAGGCCCTGCCGCTGGAGCTCGCGCTCGCCAATGCCGCCCGGGTGGCGGGAGCGGTCGAGCTTCCGGTCACGATCGACTTCGAAGGGGCCTATGCGGTCGAGCCCGAGGGGGCGGCCGCGAATATGAAGCGGCTCGCCGATACGGGTGCGATCGGATGCAATTTCGAGGATCAGGTGATCGGCGGCGAGGGGCTTCACTCCGTCGAGGTGCAGGCCGGGCGGATCCGGGCGGCCCGCGCGGCGGTGGGGCCGGACTTCTTCATCAACGCGCGCACCGACGTCTTCCTCAAGACCAGGGCCACGACCCATGAACCCGCCGCGATAGAGGAGGCTCTCGCCAGGAGTCGGGCCTATGCCGAGGCCGGGGCGAGCGGCTTCTTCGTGCCGGGGCTCGTCGATCTCGGCCAGCTTGCGCAGATTTGCGCGGCCTCGCCGCTGCCGGTCAATTTCATGGCTTTTCCGGGGGCGCCCGAAGCGCGGGCAGTGGCGGCGGCGGGCGTCGCCCGGATCAGCCACGGGCCCTTTCCCTACAAGCTCGCGATCAAGGCACTCAAGGAAGCGGCGGAGGCGATCTATGGCTAAGGTGACGGGGCTGGGCGGGGTCTTCTTCAAGGCCCCGGATTCGGAAGCGACTTCGCGCTGGTACAAGGAGGTGCTCGGGGTCGGCGGCGAATGGGGCGCGACCTTCCCCTTCGCGGGCGACCCCGGCGGCTATACGGTGCTCTCGCCGTTCAAGGCGACGACCGACTATTTCGCGCCGAGCGAGGCGGCGTTCATGATCAACCTCAGGGTCGACGATCTCGACGGGATGATCGCCCAGCTCGAGGCGAAGGGGATCGAAATCCTCGGGCGGCAGGACGAGGAATATGGCAAGTTCGGCTGGATCCTCGACTGCGACGGGATCAAGCTGGAGCTGTTCCAGCAGATCGGGCCTGCGCCGGAATAGGGAAAGTCGTGGGTCGGCGGCCAATCCTTCGACGCCGACCCACGGCGTCGTTTCCGGTCAGGGGATCCGCAGAATGAAATGCTCCCACGAAAAGGCGCCGAACTGGCAGTTCACCACGCCCGAACCCGGGCCGCTGGAGACGACGCCATTGCCGTCCATTCGAAGGTACCTGCCCGGAAAGGCCACCGACTCGATGGTAAGGTTCAACGTGGACTGATCGATTTGGATCTTGAATTTCTCCCAGCCGCCGACGAAGCCCTGGCAATTCACGACACCGCCTCCGCTGCCCATGAACTGTGTGATATTGGTTCCGTCCATCCTCAGGTAAGCTTTCGGAAAGGCGACTGAATTTATTGCAGTCGTTCCGTCCGGCTGCTGGATGAACTGAAAACGCTCCCAAGGTCCGGCAAAAGCCTGACAATTGACCACTCCCGCACCCGGAGCAACAGGTCCGACGACTCCGTTCGCATCCATGCGCAGGAAAACACCAGGGAACGCCGCCGACTCGAACGCGAATCCACTGTAAGTAACGATCGCCATCACTTTTCTCCATCTGTATGAAAAGTTTATTGGAATCACGCGGACGCTAAATCGATAGCTGCCGAGAACCGGGCGATACCGGAGTCTAGCCTAGCACAGAGCCGCAGCAGAGTCACAGGCTGACTCGCTTCGAAGACTCTGTCTAAGTTTTATTACCTAATTTGGACCGCAGCAGCGGGCTTCCGACGTCAGGTTTTCTTTATTCGCCGCAACATAGCGCCAGAGCCTCCCCCTGACTTGAGCACGTTTCTTCTGAACAGCCGGGCGCTCAGGGCCACCGTCAGCCATACCCACAAAGCCTGCCAGGCGAGCGCCGGCAAATGCGGCCACAGCTCGGCGGTCTGGGCCGCGCGGGCGACCATGGTGAGGGGGGAGCTGAACGGGAAGATGGCTGCGCCGAGCCCGAGCGGGCTGTTGAACGCGCCGACCGCGAAGGAAGCGAGGAGGAAGATCAGCATCTGGCCGACCGTGACCGGCATCGACAGGGTCTGGACCTCGCGGACGGAATTGGCCTGGCTTCCGATGCCCAGGAAGAGCGCTCCGAGCAGGAGGTAGTTGGCGCCGTAGTAAAGCAGGACGAGCAGGATGAAGAGCGGCCAGCCGACCGCGGGCTCGGGCAGGCTTCCGGCCTGGCTGGGAAGGAAGGCGAGGCCGGCGACCGCTCCGCCCACCCACACCGCGATCCCGACGAGCGAGACGGCCAGCATCGCGCCCAACTTGCCGACGAAGATGGCGTCGATGGGAAGGGCGGCGGCCAGGACCTCGATGATCTTGTTGGATTTCTCCTCGAGCAGGTTGGAGAGAAGCATTCCGGCGAGGAGGACCGTAAGCATGAAGAGCAGGAGCTGACCGGCCCGGGCGGTGATCGCCCGGGTCGCGGCGAGCGCTCCTTCGGACCGGTCGGTCTCGACCACCGTGAGGGTGACCGGCGGTCCGGCGCGGCCGGCGGCGGCGAGCGCGCGCTGCTGGCGGGCCTGGTCGACGACCAGCGACATCTGTCTCCGGACGGGGCCCTCGCCGCTGATCGCGCCGGTCAGGGTCGGCCGTTCGAGGCCGCCGGTCAGGACCGCCAGGATGCGCTTGCTCGGGTTGCTCAGAAGAGTTCGGACCTGGGCCGCCTGGTCGCCGGCCGGCGCCTCGCGCAGGAGCGTCGGCAGCGGACGGGTGGCGAAGCCCGGATTGAGCCGCTCCCGGGCCGCCGCCAAGGCTTCGAAATCGGCCTGGGTCGCGACCACGGCCACGGTCGCGTGGACGTCCTGGCGCGCCATCCGACCGCTCATGCTCCCGAACAGGAAGGAAAGGCCGATGATGAGCAGGGGCCCCATCAGGAAGAAGAGGAAGGTGCGCGACCAGACGGTCGCTACGAAGTCGCGCCGGGCGATGACGAAGGCGGAGTGGAGGAAGCCCATCATCGAGGATCTCCTTCGGCGGCGCTCGTCGCAAGGTCGCGTGCGGCCTGCTCGCCGGCGATGGCGACGAAAGCGTCGTGAAGGCCCGGCCGCTCGATCGACAGGTCTTCGATCCCCGCGCCGGCGTCGATAAGCGCCTTGAGCAGGGGCTCTATCCCGACCTCGGGAAGCTCGAACGACCAGAGGCCGTCCTCGTGATGGGCGCCCTCCGGGAGAGCGGCCCGCCACGGGCCTTCGGCGACCCTGGTTCGAAGCCGGACCTGCGGCCGCAGCCGGTCGCGCGCTTCGGCGACGCTGCCTTCGAACCGGACCTTGCCGCCGGCGATGATCGCGATCCGCTCGCACAGGCGCTCGGCATGGGCGATGACGTGGGTGGAGAAGATGATCGTCGCTCCGCCCGCGGCCTCATCGCGGATGAGGTGCTCGAGCCGGCCCTGGTTGATCGCGTCGAGGCCGGAAAACGGCTCGTCGAGCACGATCAGCTTCGGGCGATGGACGATCGTGCCGAACAATTGCACGGTCTGGGCCATGCCCTTGGAGAGGCTCCGGATCGGCTTGTCGACATAGTCGGCGAGGCCGTTCGCTTTCAGCAGCTCCTCGGCGCGAGCCCTTCCGACGCCCAGGGGCAACCCGCGAAGGGCGCCCATGAAGGCCACCGACTCGCGCGCCGTCATCGCCGGATAGAGGCCGCGCTCCTCGGGCAGGTAGCCGACCTGGCTTGCGACCTCGAGCGGGCGGGCGCAGCCGAGAAGCGAGCGCTCGCCGCGGTCCGGATCGATGATCCCGAGCAGCATCCGCAAGGTGGTCGTCTTGCCGGCGCCGTTGGGCCCGAGGATCCCGTAGATGCTTCCTTCCGGGACGGCGAGGTCGATGCCGTCGACGGCCGTCTTGCCGTCGAAGGCCTTGAACAACCCTCTCGCTTCAATAGCCAAGCCACTCGACACGCGTGCCCCCTTTGCGCACCTGTGGTAGCGAGCGAGGATGAGCCAAGGCAAGCCGAAGCTGGCCGACCTGCGAATCGGGCTGGAGGAGAAAGCGCGGGAGCTGGGCTTCTGCGCGGTCGGCTTCGCTCGGGCCGATGCCGCGCCGAGGAGCGGCGAGCGGCTGCGGCAGTGGCTCGCCGACGGGGCGCATGGCGACATGATCTGGATGGAGGAGACCGCCGAGCGCCGCGCCTCGCCGGCCGGCCTCTGGCCCGAAGTGCGCTCGGTCGTCTCGCTCGGAATGAGCTATGCGCCGGCGGGCGATCCGCTGGCCCTGGCGGGGCGGCCCGATATCGGCCGGATCTCTGTCTACGCCCAGGGCGGCGACTATCACGATATCGTCAAGAAGGGGCTGAAGGCGCTGGCCCGGTGGCTGGTCGAGCAGGCCGCGTGCGAGCTCAAGGTCTTCGTCGACACGGCGCCGGTGATGGAGAAGCCGCTTGCGGAGGCGGCTGGGCTGGGCTGGCAGGGCAAGCATACCAACCTCGTCAGCCGCAGCGACGGAAGCTGGCTGTTCCTCGGCGCCATCTACACGACGCTCGAGCTCGAGGAGACGAAGGCGCCTCACGCCGTCCATTGCGGAAGCTGCTCCGCCTGCCTCGACATCTGCCCGACCGGAGCCTTCCCGGCACCCTTTCGGCTCGATGCCCGGCGCTGCATCTCCTACCTCACCATCGAGCATAAGGGCCCGATCCCGGAGGAGTTTCGCGAAGCGATCGGCAACCGGATCTACGGCTGCGACGATTGTCTTGCCGTGTGCCCGTGGAACCGCTTCGCCGATGCGGGGCGGGCGAACCGGGCCTTCCTGCCGCGCGCCGAGTTTTTCGCGCCGAAGCTGGCGGACCTGCTGGCGCTCGACGACGCGGCGTTCCGCAAGGTGTTCGCGGGCTCGCCGATCAAGCGGATCGGGCGAGGAAGGATGGTGCGCAACGCCGCGATCGCGGCGGGCAATAGCGGGGATTCCGCCCTGGTCGAGCCATTGCGGATTCTGGCAGGCGATCCCGATCCGGGGGTGGCGGAGGCGTCGCGCTGGGCGCTGGAGAAGCTGCTTCCGGCGAGCGCAGCCGCATGAGCCCGGCACGCTCCCATCGGCTTGCCTGCCGCCCGGGTGCGAGGCTGGGCAGCTTTCGGCGCAGTGCCGGCTGCCTGCTCATTGCCGGTTGCCTGGCAGGCGGTTCCGTGTCGGCGGCTCCCAGGGCGGAGCCAGCATGCCGAACGATCGGGCAGGCGTTCGATCCGGTCACTCCGGAGGCGAAGCAGATCGACGCGCTTCTGACCCGCTACGCCCAATACGGCTTCGCCGGCAGCGTGCTGGTACGGCAGGCGGGGCGGCCCGTCCTCGCCAGGGGCTATGGCTGGGCGATCGCCGAAGAGCGGTCCGCGAACGGGCCGTCCACCCTGTTCGACACGGCGTCGCTGGCCAAGACCTTCACCGCCGCCGCCATCCTCGACCTGGAGGCGCGCGGCAGGCTGAGCACCGGCGACCCCCTGTCCAAATATCTTCCCGGGCTGCCGCCCGACAAGCAGGCGATCACCCTCCACCACCTTCTCACCCATATGTCCGGCTATCCGCTCGACGCGGCCGATGCCGGGGTCGCCGCCGCCGACAGCGCCGAGGCGATGCTGGCCAAGGCCGCGTCGGCGACGCTGCTCCATGCGCCCGGCAGCCGCTATGCATATTCCAACCTGGGCTACGGGCTGCTCGCCCACGTAATAGAACGAGCGTCGGGGCAGAGCTGGCAGGCCTACGTCCGGCGGCGGCTCCTGCGGCGGGCGGGACTACGCAACGCGTTTCTCTTCGGCGAGCGGCTGCCGGCCCGGGCCCGGCTCGCGCGCGGATATATGGGCGCTTCCGAAGAGGAGGCCGTTGCCGAGGCCGCAATGACGGCTCCGGGCCCGAACCGGCTCCTCTGGGGCAAGCATCCGCTGGGATCGGTGGGAGTCTATGCGACGGTCGGCGATCTCGACCGATGGTGGTGCGCCCTCAACGGTCCCCGGCTGCTTCCGCCGGTCCAGCGTGCCAGGCTCTTCACCGTCCAGGCCGCCGATCAGGGCTATGGCTGGAACATCGCGGAGGAGGGCGGACGTGTCCGGCGCATCCACCGGGGCGGGCTTCGCGGCGCCTACCAGTCGCTCGTCGCTCATTATCCCGCGCGCGGAGATTTGATCGTCTACGCGATCAACAAGAATGTCGGCGGCAGCTTGTGGGCGAGCCTGGTCTGGAACAGGGCCGAACGGATCCTGTCCGGGCAGAGCGTCGAGTTGCCGCCCGCGCTTGCCGAGGCGAGCGAGGCGGCGATCGACCGGGTCACGGGCGATTATCGGCTGCCGAGCGGCGGCAAGTTCCTCTTCCGCAAATCCGGTCGGACCCTGTACTTCGGCGCCGAGGGCCAGGACTCGCTGGATCCATTGGAATTCGAGGGTCGACCGATCCCGGCGAGCCGCGACCGGCTGCACGAAACCAGCCTGCAGCTCACCCGAGCGCTCGCGGCCGGAGACCGGGAGATCGTGGCGGCGCGCGCCGGCACAACCCAGGTCAATGTGGAGAAGCTCACCGCCAAGTGGCGCGAATGGTCGGCCCGGATCGGTGAATTGCGCGGAGTCGAGCTGCTCGGGTCGACGCCGGGAGCGGAGGGCCACCTCAGGACCTTCCTCCGGCTGAAGGGCGTGCGTGGGAGCCTGGTCGTCCGCCTGCTGTGGGACGCATCGAAGGCGAGCCTGCTCGCCTGGGGCGACGACATTCCCCTTCCCGCCTACGCGCGGGTGTGGCCGCAGGGCGATGGCGCCTTCGTCAGCCACGACCTGGCCAGCGGCAAAACGCGCTATTTCCGGTTCGACGGCGACCGAGTGCAGGTCCTGTCCGGCTCGGGCGCGGAACTTGCGGCAGGGAGCAGGCGGCGCTGAGCTAGCGGCGGGTCAGCGCGGCGACGCAGCTCGCCCGGTCGAGGTCGCGGCCGTCGCGGAGCCGGGCATCGATATGGGTGACGATCGGCTCGCCGCCGCCTTTGGGCGGGTAGAGATAGGCGTCGAGGACGCAGGCGGGCCCGCCGAACTGCAGCTTGCGCGCCGGCCCCTCGCGGACGTCGAGGCTGGGCTTGCCGAACTGCGCCTCGAGCATCCGGGCGGTTCGGCCGAGAACTGCCTCGAGGCCGGTCGATTTGTAGGGGACGACTCGCTGCACCGGCGGTCGCGCCACGGCGGGGGCCGGCCGTTCGCTCTTGGCCGCGCAGCCGCCCAGGACGAGCAGGGCGCCGAGCCATAGATTCCGCTGCTTCGCCATGCGCCCTCCCCGGCCTCTCCCGAGGCAGAGTGGCGCATGGCCGCCGCGAGTGCCACGCGCCTTTGCGCCCGCCCGGCCTGCCTTTGCCTCGCCTCGGCGCAATTGACGCGCGGCGCGGCGCCCGGCTAGGGCCGCCGCTCCTTTCCCAGCAGATGAGAATGAAGTGACCGACAAGAGCCTCGACGTCCTGTGCATCGGCAACGCTATCGTCGACGTCATTGCCGCCGCCGACGACGATTTCCTGAAGCGGGAAGGGCTGGACAAGGGCTCGATGCGCCTGATCGACGCCGAGGAGGCGACCCGCCTCTACGGACGGATGGGACCGGGCCGCGAGATCAGCGGCGGCTCGGCCGGGAACACGGCGGCCGGCGTGGCGATGCTCGGCGGCCGTGCCGGATTCATCGGCCAGGTCGCGGACGACCAGCTGGGCGAGGTCTACCGCCACGACGTCAGCTCCATCGGGGTCGAGTTCACCACCCCGGCGCGGCCGCAGTCGGAGGCGCCGACGGCCCGCTCGCTCGTCCTCGTCACCCCCGACGCGCAGCGGACGATGAACACCTTCCTCGGCGCCGCCCAGAATCTGAGCAGCGAGGCGCTCGACGAGGCGCAGCTGAGAAGCGCGAAGATCCTCTACCTCGAAGGCTATCTCTGGGATCCCGAGGTGCCGCGGGCGGCGATGGAGCGGGCGATCGGGATCACCCGCGAGGCCGGGGGCCAGATTGCCTTCACGCTCTCGGACAGCTTCTGCATCGAGCGCCACCGGGACAGCTTCAACGCGCTGATCGACAGCGGCCGGCTCGACATATTGTTCGCCAACGAGGCGGAGATCGTCTCGCTGACCGGCGAGTCGGATTTCGATTCGGCGGTGAGCTCCGCGGCGGGGCGGGTGCCTGTGCTCGTGGTCACCCGGGGCGAGAAGGGCGCGGTCGCGCTGGAGGGCGGCGAGCAGGTCGAAGTGCCGGCCGAGCCGGTCGAGCGAATCGTCGACACGACCGGCGCGGGCGACCTGTTCGCGGCCGGTTTCCTCGCCGGCCGGGCCCAGGGCCGCTCGAACCTGGAAAGCCTGCGGATGGGCGCGATCGCGGCCGCGGAAGTGATCTCGCATTACGGCGCCCGGCCGGAGGCGGATCTGAAGGCGCTGGTCGAAGCGAAGCTGGGCGCTTAAATCCTCCCCTGCATTTGCAGGGGAGGGGGACCGCCCGAAGGGTGGTGGAGGGGCCTCGCTGAGTAGGCGAAGAACCCCTCCACCGCGCTTCGCGCGGTCCCCCTCCCCGCGAAATCGCGGGGAGGATTTTCTATCGCCTGCTAGCGCGGCTCGTCCACGCCGGGGATCGGCGGCTCCAGATCGCGGATCTCGGGTTCGTGGACCTCGACGAGGCCGCGGCCGAGATGGCTCTTCCGATAGCCGTAGAGCGCGTAGAAGACGATCCCGATCACCGTCCAGGCCGGCAGCACCAGCATCGCCTCGCGCGGCAGGTTGAAGAAGAGGAAGAGGCACCCGCCCACCGTCAGAAGGGCGACGAGCCCGACCGCCGGAACCCGGAAGGCGCGGCGCCGGTCCGGATCGGTCTTGCGAAGCTGCCAGACCGCGATGGCCACCATCTGGAAGGCGTAGAGCGTCCCCGCATTGGCGACGTCGGCGAGGGCGCCGACCGGGAAGAAGGCCGCGGCGACGGCGACGATGAGGCCGGTGATGATCGTCACCACGTGCGGAGTCTTCCACTTCGGATGGACCCTCGACAGAGCCTCGGGGAGAAGTCCGTCGCGCGCCATCACGAAGAAGATGCGGGTCTGGCCGAACAGCAGGATGAGGATGACCGACGGCAAGGCGATGAAGGCCGCGTAGCCCAGCATGTTGCCGATCGAGCCGTAGCCGATGGTGTGAAGCACATGGGCGAGCGGCTCGCGCGAGCAGACCAGGGCTTCGGCATATTGCGCCGTCGCGCACTGCGTCGAAAGCGCCTCGCCGGTGGGGAGCGGAATGCCGTCCGCGCCCATGACCGGCTGGCCGCCCATCGCCCCGATCGCGCCCGCCGTCACCAGCATGTAGAAGATGGTGCAGATCGCCAGCGACCCGATGAGCCCGATCGGCACGTTGCGCTGCGGGTTCTTGGTCTCTTCCGCGGCCGTCGAGACCGCGTCGAAGCCGACATAGGCGAAGAACATCGTCGCCGCCGCTCCGACGACTCCGACGCCCGAGCCGAAGCCGCCGAACATTCCGGCCGGAGCGAAAGGCGCGAAATTCTCCGCTTTCGACACGGGCAGAGTGAGGATGACGAAGACGGTGAGCGCGGTCACCTTGATCGCGACCAGGACCGCGTTGAACTTCGCGCTCTCGGAGGTGCCGATCACGAGCAGGGTCGTCATCAGCAGGGCGATGGTCAAGGCGGGAAGATTGATGAATCCGCCGGCCTCGCCGCCGAGGGCCAGAGGCCCGGAGCTCAGCCAGTCGGGGAAGTCTATCCCCCAACTTCGCTCCATCACCGTGTCGATGAAATAGTTGGACCAGCCCACCGACACCGCCGAGGCTCCGACGGCATATTCGAGGAGCAGCGCCCACCCGACCGTCCAGGCGAGGAATTCGCCCTGCACCGCGTAGCTGTAGGTGTAAGCGGAGCCCGCGACCGGGACCATCGAGGCGATCTCCGCATAGCAGAGGGCCGCGACGACGCAGACGGCGCCGGCGATGATGAAGCTGATGAGAAGGCCCGGGCCCGCTTTCTGGGCGCCGACCGAAGTCAGGACGAAGATGCCCGTACCGATGATGCAGCCGACTCCGAACAGCGTCAGCTGGATCGCTCCGAGCGAGCGCTTCAGCGACTTTCTTTCGGCAGTGGCAAGGATGGCGTCGAGAGGCTTTACGCGCCCGAAAATCATGTCCGTCCCCTTGAGTGCGCGCCGGCTCTTCGTCCGGCTTCCTTATGGGCCGGGAACCTAGCCATTAATCCCCGCAGCGCAAAGCCATAATGAGTCACCGGGCAAGCATCGGCCCGAGCGGGCGTCCGCCGAAGATATGGACGTGGAGGTGCGGCACCTCCTGGCCGGAGTTCGTTCCGATATTGGCGAGCAGCCGGTAGCCCGGCTCGACCAGGTTCTGGTCCCGGGCGACCTTGCCGACGGCGCGGACGAAGCCGGCAATCTCCTCGGCCGAGCCCCGCTCCGAGAAATCGTCCCAGGACACGTAGCGCCCCTTGGGGATGACGAGGATGTGAACCGGGGCGGCGGGATTGATGTCGTGGAAGGCGAGCGCATGCTCGTCCTCGTAGACCGGCTTCGAAGGTATCTCCCCGCTCAGGATCCGGGCGAAGACGTTGCTGTCGTCATAGGGGCGGGTGGCGTCGATGGGCATGGCTTCCTCCTCGGTCCGCCTCAACACCGGCAAGCGGGCGAGGGCAAGCTCTCGCTTGACCCGCGCCCGCGCCTCGCTACCACATGAGACATGCAAGGCGAGACACCCGACAGCCTGATTCCCTACGACGAGATCGTGCAGGAAGCTTTGCGCGCCGTGGTGGGCAGGGTGCTGGGCGAGGTGGAGACGACCGGGCGGCTGCCCGGCGAGCATCATTTCTACATCACCTTCAAGACCGGAGCGACCGGAGTCGACATCCCGCGCCACCTGTCCGAGCGCTTTCCCGACGAGATGACCATCGTCATCCAGAACCGCTTCTGGGACCTCAAGGTCGGCGAGGACGGCTTCGAGGTCGGTTTGAGCTTCAACCAGGCGCCGGCGCGGCTGGTCATCCCCTTCTCGGCGATCACCGGCTTCGTCGACCCGGCGGTCAACTTCGCACTCCAGTTCCAGGCCACCGGCGAGGAAGGCGGGCCGCAGGCGCACGAAGCGGCCGAGAACGACGCGCCGGCCGCCGAGCCCGTCGAGGACGGGTCGAACGTGGTCTCGGTGGACTTCAGCCGGAAGAAGTGAGGGCTGAGGCTCCGGCAAAGGCCTCAAATCCTCCTCTGCATTTGCAGGGGAGGGAACCATGCGAAGCATGGCGGAGGGGCCTTACGGAGAATCCGAAGAATCCCCTCCACCGCGCTCCGCGCGGTCCCCCTCCCCGAGAAATCTCGGGGAGGAATCAAGGGGGCGGTCGCTCCATTGAATGTCGATACGCTCCAGGGGCGATTTCGCCAATGGCGGCTTGGCAGCGGCCGGCTGCGGCCTCGGTTCGCCCTTCGCCCTTCACCGACTTCGTCAGGGACGAAGAAAGCGTCGCATTGCGTTCAGGAAGTGCTGCCAGGCGGTTTCGTGTTCCAGCAGGATGTGATTGGCACTGTCCAGCTCGACGAACAGGGAGCCGGGGATGCCTGCGGCCAGCTCCTTGCCCGCTTCGAAACCGATCACGTGGTCGTTTCTTGCATGCGCCACGAGCGTCGGCACGGTCACCTGGGAGAGCAAGCGGGTCACGTCGATGGTCGCGAGCACCCGCTGGAGCCGGACGGCGTTGGCGGGAGTCGTGGTGACCTTTTGGAGCTCGTTCCACCAGCCGAGTTGCTCCGGCGTTCCGCCGGGGATGTAAAGGCTGGTGAACATCTGCCGGTACGCGGGATTGTCGCTCCCCCAGCCCGTCTGAGTGAGTGTCACCATCGCCTCGCGCCGGGCGAGATCGTCACCCTCGAGCCGAAGCGTCCATCCGCGGGCATAGCCGCCGAGCAGCACCATGCGGCGAATTCGCCCCGGGTGCCGGAGCGAATAGGCGATCGCGACCGGGGCGCCCTGCGAGATCCCGAGCAGGTCGAACCGGTCCAGTCCAGCCGTCTCGATCACCGTCTCCAGATCGTCGACGAAACTTTCGAACGTCAAATCGGCGGCATCCCAGTCGGAGAGGCCATTCCCCCGCTCGTCGTAGCGGATCAGGCGATTTTCCCGAGTGAGTTCCCGCAGCCAATGCCGCCAGACGGGACTGGCCCAGTCGAACTCGAGATGATTCAGCCAGTTAGCCGTCTTCACGAGCGGGAAGCCTGCCCCGACCGACGACCAGGCGAGGCGAGTGCCGTCCCGTGCCTTGGCGTAGCGCACAATTTGGCGGGGCAGCGTCCCGGCCGGCCTCGACGCGCGCACCTGCCTGCGCCACGCCGCCGGCGCCAGTCCATAAGATCGCCTGAAGGCCCGGCTGAAAGCTTCTTGGCTTCCGAATCCGACCGCATGGGCCACGTCGCCCGCCTTGCGGTCGCAGTCGCGAAGCATGATCGCGGCCTGGCGCAGCCGCCAACGCCCGCAATAGCGCATCGGCGGCTCCCCGATCGCCCTGCCGAACCGTTGGCCGAGGACGGTGCGCGAAACGCCTGCGTCACGAGCGATGGTCCCGATGTCGAGCCGTTCGGCAAATCGCGTGTGGATCAGCTTGAGAGCCCGGGAGACTGCCGGATCGCTCGATCGAGCGGGCGGTTCATCCATCGCCATGGGGATAAAGCCACCCGATTGAGGCGGAATCCCGGGGGAGGGCTCGAGGTGGCGCATCTCCATTCGGATCGCTCCGGCTAGGCAGGTGCATGCCTTAGCAGAAGAGCCGGCGTTTGGATCAAACTTTCAGGCGGGGCGGTCATTGGCCTCGGCGCGCTTCCGCGCCACCATCCGTCAGGCTGAGCGGGAGATAAATGGATGGCCGACGTAAACCCCGAGACCCTCAACGCGCTGTTGGGCAAGATGCTGGCGGACCTCGGCGGCGCGTTCAGCGTGCCGACGGTCCGAATCGGTTTCCGGCTGGGCCTGTTCCGGTCGCTGCATGCCGACGGGCCCGGGACCGCAAGCGAGCTGGCCGGCCGCCTGGGCCTTGCCGAGCGCTATGTGCGTGAGTGGGCGCTGGCGCAGGCCGCTAACGGCTATGTCACCTTCGATGCGGCCGGCGAGCGCTTCAGCCTCTCGCCGGAACAGGCCATGGTCTTCGCTCTCGAGGACAGCCCGCTGTATCTTGCCGGCGCCTTCGAGCTCGCCGCGGCGATGATCGAGGGCGAGGCGAAGGTGGAGGCAGGGTTCAGGACCGGTGACGGCGTCGCCTGGGGCGAGTCGTCGGGCTGCCTCTTCTGTGCGGTCGGCGCCTTCTTCCGTCCGGGCTACGTCAATGGCATCGTTCAGTCCTGGCTTCCCGCCATCGACGGCATGCTGCCGCGCCTCGAAGGAGGCGCTATGGTGGCCGACATCGGCTGCGGCGTGGGCTTCTCCACGCTGCTGATGGCCAGGGCTTTCCCGAACAGCCGGTTCGTCGGCTTCGATTTTCACGAGCCTTCGATCGAGCAGGCGAAAGCCCATGCCGCGGCGCACGGGCTCAGCGATCGAGTTCGCTTCGAAGCGGTCGCCGCGAAGGAGATCGACGAGCGCGGCTTCGATTTGATCACCATGTTCGACTGCCTGCATGACATGGGGGACCCGAGGGGCTGTGCGCGCCATATGCGCTCGCTGCTGAAGGATGATGGCGCCTGGATGATCGTGGAGCCGATCGCCGGCGACGACCCCGCCACAAATGTCGGGAACCCGGTGAGCCGCCTCTTCTACAACGCCTCGACTATGATCTGCGTGCCCACCTCGCTCGCGCAGGAAGTGGGTGAGGCGCTCGGCGCGCAGGCGGGCGAAGCGAAGCTGACCGACGTGCTCGTCGGCGCCGGCTTCGCGCAGGTCCGGCGCGCCACCGAGGGGCCGTTCAACATGGTGCTCGAGGCGCGACCCACCGCCGCCGTCCATTGATGTACTGCGGGGACTGAGAGCCTGGGCCTTCACCGCCGAAGCCCCGCCGTCGCCGGAACGACGGATCTTTCCCCGCGTGACGCGCGCATTTCCCGCCGCTAAAGGGCGGCCATGATATCCACCGCCACCGCCCGCACCGAGACCGACAGCTTCGGGCCGATCGACGTCCCAGGCGACGCTTATTGGGGGGCCCAGACCCAGCGTTCGATCCAGAATTTCCCGTTCGGGCCTCGCGAGACGATGCCGGTCGAGATCGTCCATGCCCTGGGCTTCGTGAAACAGGCGGCGGCCCGGGTCAACGCCAGGATCGGCGGCCTCGACGCCGAGCTCGCCGAGGCGGTCCAGCAGGCGGCGGGCGAAGTCGCGAGCGGGATGCACGACGACCAGTTCCCTTTGGTCATCTGGCAGACGGGCTCCGGCACCCAGTCCAACATGAACGCCAACGAGGTGATCGCGGGGCGCGCCAACGAGATGCTGACCGGCAGCCGCGGCGGCAAGAGCCCGGTCCATCCCAACGACCATGTCAACAAGGGCCAGTCGTCCAACGACAGCTTCCCGACCGCCATGCACATCGCCGCGGCGCGGGCGGTCGAGGCGCGGCTGATCCCGGCGCTCCAGGGCATGCACCGCCGGCTCGCCGCCCAGGCGGCGGCGTGGGACGGGATCGTCAAGATCGGCCGGACCCATCTCCAGGACGCGACCCCGCTGACCCTCGGCCAGGAATTCTCCGGCTATGCCGCCCAGGTCGAGGCGGGGATCGAGCGGCTTCGCTCGGTGCTGCCGAGGGTGCTCCAGCTCGCCCAGGGCGGAACCGCCGTCGGCACCGGCCTCAACGCTCCGCGGGGCTTCGCCGAAGCTTTCGCGGCGGAGGTCGCCAAGCTCACCAAGCTGCGGTTCACCAGCGCCCCCAACAAGTTCGAGGCGCTAGGAGCGCATGACAGCCTGGTCGAGCTTTCCGGCGTGCTCAATGTCGTCGCCGTCTCGCTCACCAAGATCGCCAACGACATCAGGCTGCTCGGCTCCGGGCCGCGTTGCGGGCTCGGCGAATTGAAGCTGCCGGAGAACGAGCCGGGAAGCTCGATCATGCCCGGCAAGGTCAACCCGACCCAGGCCGAGATGCTGACCATGGTCGCCGCGCAGGTGATGGGCAACCATGTCGCGGTCACCGTCGGCGGCCTCCAGGGACATCTCGAGCTGAACGTGTTCAAGCCGGTCATCGCGGCCAACGTGCTTCGATCGATCGACCTGCTTGCCGTCGGCATCGAAAGCTTCACCGAGCGCACGCTCGACGGCATGGAGCCCGACGAGGCCCGGATCGCCGAGCTGATGAACCGGTCGCTCATGCTGGTGACGGCGCTCGCGCCGGAGATCGGCTACGACAATGCCGCCGCCATCGCCAAGCACGCCCACAAGAACGGGCAGACCTTGAAGGAGGCGGGGCTGGAGTTGGGCCTGGTCGACGAGGAGACGTTCGACCGGGTGGTGAGGCCGGAGTCGATGCTGGGCCGCTAGACGGCCGGAAGCTCCCCGAGCTCCGGGAGCGGCGCTTCCACGGTGCAGCAAATGCCTTCCGGCAGGAATTCGATCCGGGCGGTCCCGCCCAGCTCCGACGCAAGAGCGCGCTCGATCATCCGGGTGCCGAAGCCTCGGCGATCCGGCGAAGTGACTTTTGGCCCCCCGGCTTCGCTCCAGCGCAGATGCAGGCGGCTCCCGCCGCCGACGTCGGTCACGTCCCACTCGACCGACACCCGGCCGCTGTCGTTCGAGAGGGCGCCGTACTTCACTGCATTGGTGCACAGCTCGTGCACCGCCATCGCGATCGACACCGCCGTCCTCGGCTGCACCTTGACCTCGGGACCGGCGACCGTCAGCCGATCCGCCGGAGCGCCGCAGCCCAGGCCCGCCTTCTCGATCACCTGACGAAGCGAAGCGAATTCCCAATTCTCGGTGGTGAGCAAATCGTGCGCGGCGGCGAGCGCCGAAAGCCGGCTCCCGAAAGCGTGGAGCTGCCTTGCCTCGCCCCCGTCTCCCCTGAACGTCTGGACCGCGATGCTCTGAACGATCGCGAGCGTGTTCTTGACCCGGTGGTTGAGCTCGTTGACCAACAGCCGCAGATGCTCTTCGGAACGGCGCCGCTCGAGCACCCGGCCCAGCTGCTCGCCGACCGTCCTCACGGTCAACATCAAATCGGGGTCGGGTTCGAAGGGGCTGCGGCTGAAAAATTCCAGGATGGCGACGATCCTGCCGTCGTCCTTGATCGGGAAGCCGAAGGCGGCCGCGAAGCCGAGGCCCTTGCGGGCGAAATCGGGATGGTTTTCGACGTCCGAAATCCAGGCCGGCTCGCTTCGCTCCATGATCAGGCCGGGAAGCCCGAAGCCCGACGTGAACCGCGTGGCGTTCGTCAGGGTCCTGAGCGCGGCAGAATCCCCGGGGATCGCCTCGTGCCAAACGGCCGTCGAAACCAGCTCCCCGCCGGCGGCCGCGATGAGTGCGTGACCGATCGGCCAGCCGGTCATCGCGCAGATCGCCTCCAGACAGGCCCTCAAGGCTTCGTCGAAGGAATCGGTTTCGGCGGCCATCCGGGTGACGTTGAACAGCAGCTCGGTCTCGCTGGCCTGGCGTTTGAGCCGCTCCTCCGCCAGGCGGCGGTCGCTGATGTCGCGAAGGAAACCGAGGAACAGGGCTTCGTCGGGATGGCCCGCGATGGTGATCGACAGCTCGACCGGAAACTCGCGCCCGCTCTTGTCGATCGCGCTGATCTCGATGCGGCGGTTGAGGACGCGCTCCTCGGCGGTCGCGTTATAGCGCTCGAGCCCTCGCGAATGCGCTTCGCGATGTTGCTCCGGAATGATCAGATCCGCCATCAGCCGCCCGACGGCTTCCGCGCCTGTCCAGCCGAAGGTCTGCTCGGCGACCTCGTTCCAGCCTGCCACCATGCCTTCGCGAGTCATGACGACGACGGCGTCCAGGGCCGTGTCGAGCACCGGGCCAAGTGTTTCTATCGCCGCGGTTTTAGATTTGCTGACATGCACCGAAGCGGGTTAGGGCCGAAACGGTTTCCTGTCGATTGCGGATTTCCGCGGTCCGTCAGCGAAGGCGATAGTTGAGGCGGATTCCGATCGTGTCGAGGCCGGGATTTTGCGGGCCGAACAGCTGGGCGTGGCTGAGATGGACCCAGCTCGCCTCGATCGACAGACGCTCGTTGAGCCGGGCGCCGGCGCCGATCTCGGGCGCGAACAGGATTCGCGAGCCGAAGTCGATTCGGTCGTCGCCCGGGACGACGCTGCCCGGGCCGGTGTGGACGGCGAGGCCGATGCCCGGGCGAAAATAGACCCGGCCGCCGATCTTCCAGCCGATTCCGGCCGCCGCGAAATGGGTGTTGCCGGCGCTGTTGAGCGAGACGTAGGCCTGCGGGCTGGGGCTTCCGATCGCTCGGAGCGCGCCGATCCTGTCGCCGCGCCAACCGAGCTCCAGGTCCGCGCCTTCCTCGATCCCGCTCTTGGTCAGGCCGGTGTCGACGTCATGGACGTAGATGCCGCCGAACAGCTCCTGGCCATGGGCGGGGGCCGCACCTGCGGCGAGAGCGAGGGCGGCGCCCGTAACGATCGGCTTCATGGCCGGGCTAACCCGTCGCCCGCAGGGTCGGTTCCCGGGGAACCGCTCCGCCGGGCGCGGGTTGAGCGGCCATGAGCAGCGACGACACCGCTCCGGGCGACGAAGCCGCCCCTGGAACCCCCGGCACCGGCGAGAATATCT
The DNA here is from genome assembly GCA_036386555.1 of Allosphingosinicella sp. Classification (GTDB taxonomy): domain Bacteria; phylum Pseudomonadota; class Alphaproteobacteria; order Sphingomonadales; family Sphingomonadaceae; genus Allosphingosinicella. The sequence continues at coordinate 19,565 of DASVVM010000068.1, read as the reverse complement.
GCCGCCATTGCAACGGCACCGGCGAGCATGACGGAATTCCCTGCCCGGTCTGCGACGGCGCGGGGAAGGTCACGGAAGGGTTGGCTGGCGGCTGAAATCCTCCCCATCGTCAGATGGGGAGGGGGACCAGGCGAAGCCTGGTGGAGGGGTAATTGCGCAGGCCTGTGCGGTCACGCGCCATATCCTCCTGGCTCGGGGCAGCTACCCCTCCACCACCCTTCGGGTGGTCCCCCTCCCCACGAGCTGCGCTCGCAGGGAGGATAAATCAGGCCCCCGCCTGCCACGCCCTGATGGCGTCGCTGGGCGCGACCAGCATGATCACGTTGAGAGTCAGATTGTCGCGGATGACGGCCAGGGTCAGAAGCTCGAAGCCGACCGCCAGAACCAGAATGGCCCACACCGGCAGCCGTCGCGCCAAGGCGAAGCCGACCACCATCCAGCCGACGTCGGCGGCCGAGTTGATCACCGAATCGCCATTATAGCCCAGGGCCATCGTCGCCTCGCGGTAGCGCTCGATGATCCAGCGGCTGTTCTCGAGCAGCTCCCAGCAGGCCTCGACGAGAACCGCTCCGATCACGCGGTCGCCGGGCGGATTTCGGCGGAGGAAAAACCACCCCAGCGCGTAGAAGAGGAAGCCGTGGATGATATGGCTCGGCGTGTACCAGTCGGCGAGATGCTGGCTGTTGTCGGGCCCGTTCACCGTCCCCACCCAAAGCTTCACCTCGCCGCAGGTGCATATGGGCGGCCGGCCCATCCAAAGGAGGATCAATGCCATGACGGCGACGAGGCCGAGCGCGGCGAACCAGTAGCCGCGGGGGACGTGGGGGACGCTCATATCGTCATCCCGGCGAAGGCCGGGACCTCGGGGAGCCCCGCCGAGACTTTTCGACCCGAGGTCCCGGCTTTCGGGTTCCCATCGAAGTAATACTTCGATGGGGTCCCTCCCGGGAGGACGAAATGGTCATCCCTCAACCATCTCCCGGAGCTTGAGGACGGTACGCCAGTTGCGGCCGGTGGAAGGTGACCCCGCCGCCTTGTCGATGGCCGAAGGCGTGAGCTTCGAGTTGGCGACGCCTTCCGGGAAGTGGAACCACAGGGCCCCGCCGGCCGCCTTCACGGCCTCGCCGGCCTGGGCGCGCTCCATCAGCCTGTCGGCGGCATCGTCTTTCGGGCCTTCCTTGGAAACCAGGAGCTGAAGCCGGTTCGGCGCGTCCACGGCGGCCTTCGGGAAAGGGTTGGCTGCGACGTAGCCCGCCCATTGCGCGGCGGTCCGGACAATCACCGGCACCTCCATCCCGAACCTTTCCTTTATCGCCTCTTCGAGCTGAGCCTCGACCGAGTCCGCCTTGCGCGGCGCGGTGAATACAATGTTGCCGCTTTGGATATAGGTCTCGACGTCCTCCCAGCCGAGCTCGGCGCAGAGCGCGCGGAGCTCCGCCATCGGCAGCTTGCGGCCGCCGACGTTGACGGCTCGAAGGAGGGCGATGAGGCGGGCCATGTTCCCTACCTGCTTGACGCATGGCGGCTCGGCAAGCCAGTAGCGCGCATGGAAATCGCAAGCGCCTTCCAGCGGCGGGGCCTCCTCTTCGTCCTGTCCAGCCCTTCCGGCGCCGGCAAGTCGACCATCGCCCGAATGCTGCTCGAGGCCGACGACGGAATCGCTATGTCGGTGTCGGCGACCACCCGGCCGATCCGTCCGGGCGAAGTGGACGGACGCGATTATCATTTCGTCGACGACAAGGGCTTCGATTCGCTCGTCGCCGCGGGCCATTTCCTCGAATGGGCGCACGTCTTCGGACACCGCTACGGCACGTTGAAGAGCGAGGTGCTGAAGACGATCGAGGGCGGGCGGGACGTGCTGCTCGACATCGACTGGCAGGGCACCCAGCAATTGAAGCAGGTCGATCCGGACATCGTCCGGGTCTTCATCCTGCCGCCGTCGATGAAGGAGCTGGAGCGCCGCCTGCGCACCCGCGGCACCGACAGCGACGACGTGATCCGCCGCCGGATGGAGCGGGCCGCGGCCGAGATCAGCCATTGGGCCGAATATGATTATGTGCTGATCAACAACGATGCCGGAAAATGCCGCGAGCTCGTCCACAACATCCTCAAGGCGGAGCGGCTCAAGGCGACCCGGAGGGTCTTCCTCCACGATTTCGTCCGGCAGCTGACGGCCTGACTTTGCCGCCGGTCCGATTGAGCGTAGGGTCGACCGGCAGAAAAAGGGGATGAACATGATCCGGACCGTGATCGGCGGGCTCGTCGCGGGCATCGTCATTTTCGTGATCGGCTTCATCTTCTGGGCGACGCCGCTCCGGGAACTGGCCTATTCGAAGGCGGACGAGGCCCAGAACGCCGCGGTCCAGGCTTCGCTTGCCCAAAACCTGGTCAAGAAAGACCCCGAGACCGGGGAGATGAGCGGAACCGGGACCTACATCATCCCCGCCCACAACAGCGCGGCCGGAGCGGTGCTCTACGCCCGCGGGCCGATCGCCACGGTCCATTTCAACACCCGCGGCTATTCGCCGGACGACATGTCGATGATCCTCCCGGGGTTCATCGTCGCGCTGGTCTCGGGCTTGCTGATCGCTTTCGGTCTCGCGGCCATGGGGGGGCGCAGCTTCGCCGAGCTGGCGAGGCTGGTTGTCTGCTTCTCGCTCGGATTCACAGTCTGGGAATATCTCGGCTCGCCCATCTTCAACCATCATGGCTGGGGCTATTGGATCTACACCTTCATCGCGGAATCGGTGGCACTGATCGTCGCCGGGCTCGTCGTCGCCCGCTGGTTCGTGCCGCACCACCGGGTGGAAACGGTCGCGGCCGATTCTCCGCCCCCTACAGAAGAGTAAGGAAGCGGTACGCCCCCTCGAACTCCCGGCGCCGGTTCTCGAGCGATGCGGCGGCAAGCGGGTCGGCGCCCCATTGCTCGGCCTGCCAGGCCTCGTCTAGCATGGCCGCGTCCCAAGCCGCTTCGAGGCCGATCGCCCCTTCCGCGAGGGCAAGCGCGATGATCAGCGAGCCGGCGATGGTGACCAGAGGCGACAGCCCGGCGAGCTGGAAGGCGCCGCGGGCGGCGACCGCGCGGCCCAGCTGCTCGACGGTATGTGGAGGCTGGGGGCGGTGCATGATTCCGGCGGTGGTCTCGATCTCGATCCCGAATCGGGTCCGGGCCCAGCCGAGCAGCGGGTCCCACAGGCTGCCCTGGCGCTCGACCAGGGATTGCGGACCCTCGGCCCGGTAGCAGAGCAGGTCGCTCTCGCCATATTCGGCCAGCGTTCGCGCAAAGGCCGCCGGGTCCGGAGCGACCCGGTCGATGGCGGCGTTGGCGAGGCCGGTGAGCGGCATGAGGTGCGGCTCGACCTTTTCCCCCTGAGCGTTCCACTCGCCCGCGATCGCCTCCGCCAGCTCTTCGGTCGGCACGCGCAGCCAAGCGCGCGCCGGCGTGCGCACCGGACGCCCGTCGAGCAGGATTGCGACTCCGCCCGCCTCCGGGGAGACGGCCGCCTGCTTGTAGAACCGCTTCATGGCCCGGGCGGCGTCTTCCAGCGCGAGGCAAGCCATTTCGGGCCCCAGAAGCTGACCACGAGCCCCGCCAGGGCGAGCGGCAGTCCGAGGACGAGCGTTCCGCCCTCGACCAGGAGGTCGCTGTACCAGATGGCGAGCCCGATCATGACGACCAATGTGCCGCCGATCCGCACGAGGTTGATCGCAATGAAGCGGTTGCGCCACAGGGTCTCGTCGTCATGCGGGGTCATCGCGGGGCCTTCGTCCTCATCGTCGCCGCCATATCCCGTTCGCCCCGCTCCGCAAGGGCGTCGGCGATCCGGTTGCGCACCTCCTCCGGCTTATCCTGGTCGACCTTGGCCGTCCCCCGCCAGTCGGCGACGCGCATCTCGAAGCCGCCGATCGCCTTGAGCAGCCCCTCGAACCGCCCCTCGCTCATCTTGGCCCGTGTCCAGGGAGGCTTGGGTGCGAGGCGGGCCTCCTGCTCGGCCGACAGATCGTCGACGAGTCGAACGAGCGCCTCGGAGTCGAGCTGCCGGACAGACCCCTCCAGCTCGACGGCGACATAGCTCCACGTCGGCACCCGGTCCTCCAGCCCATAATATTCGGGGCTGATATAGGCATGCGGACCGGTGGCGACGAACAGCGCCTGCGCGCCCTCGGCCAGGGTGGCGTGAACGGCATTGCCCCGCGATACATGGAATCGAAGCCGGTCGCCGTCGAGCAGAACCGGAATGTGAACGGCCCTGAGCCCGTCGGGGGTCGAGACGAAGAGCACGCCGAATCCGAGGTCCCGGACCAGCGCCGCCATCGCTTCGCGGTCGGTGATATGGAATTTCCGGTTCGGGTGCATCAGCCGCGCCCTCCGTCATTCCGGCGAAAGCCGGAATCCATGACCACGCACGCATGAGAATTTTCGCATAGCGCGGTGTTCATGGATGCCGGGTCAAGCCCGGCATGACGAATCAGCCTCACCTCTGCCCCCTCCCGCGCCGCTCCCCCTTGCGCTCCTTGCGGCGCGATTTGGCGGCAGCGGAGGCGGCCCGGCGCTTGCCCTCAGGCGTTTCCGAGAACTTGATCTCGTCGAGCGGGAGATCGCTCAGCTCCGGGTCGAAGCCGAGATTGGCGAGCGTCTCGGCGAAATGGGACGGAAGCTCGGCGGTGACGTCGAGAACCTCGCCGTCGGGGTGGTCGATGCGCAGCCGGCGCGCGTGGAGGTGGAGCTTGCGGCTGATCGCCCCGGTCAGGAACGCGTCCGGGCCGCCATATTTGCCGTCGCCCAATATGGGATGGCCGATCGCCGCCATATGGACCCGAAGCTGGTGGGTGCGGCCGGTGAGCGGCTGGAGCTCAAGCCACGCGGCGCGGTTGCCGGCCCGCTCGATCATCCGGTACCGGGTACGCGCCGGAAGGCCGCCCTCGCCCTCCTCGACATGCATCTTCTCGCCGCCCGTCCCCGGCTGCTTGGCGAGCGGAAGGTCGACGAAGCCGTCGGCGATGTCGGGCACGCCGGTGACGATGGCCCAGTAAACCTTGCGAGCCGTGCGTCCGGAAAAGGCCTTGGAGAAGAAGCCGGCGGCGCGTGCGGTCCGGGCGACGAGAAGGACTCCCGAAGTGTCCTTGTCGAGCCTGTGGACGAGCTTGGGCCGGTTGCCCTCGTCGTCGGCGAGCCCGTCGAGGAGGCCGTCGAGATGGGTCGGCGTCTTGGTGCCGCCCTGGGTGGCGAGGCCAGGCGGCTTGTTGACCACGATGGCGTAAGGATCGCGATGGATGACGATCTCGTTGACGAAGGCGATCTCGTCCTCGCTCAACTGCCGCCGTTCGGGCCTCGCCCGCACCGATACGGCGGCCGCGGGCGGCTCAGCCGGTGGGACCCGGATCGACTGGCCCGCCTCGATCCGGTCGCCCGGAGCCGCGCGCTTGCCGTCGACTCGCAGCTGCCCGGTCCGCGCCCAGCGCGACACCATGTTGAAGCTCGCCTCGGGCAGATGGCGCTTGAACCAGCGGTCGAGGCGAATGCCGTCGTCGTCGGACGCGACGGTGAACTGGCGGACGTCGCTCATGGCGGCGATGTAGCGGGGCGGGGGGAGGGGCGCCAGCCTCCTATCCTCCCTGCCGCGAAGCGGTGGGGAGGGGGACCAGCCGAAGGGAGGTGGAGGGGTAGCTGCCCTAGTCGAAGGAGGTTCTCGCTGGAGCTTGCTGCCGACAGCGCCAGTTACCCCTCCACCCCGCTACCCGGGGTCCCCCTCCCCATCTCCGATGGGGAGGATTTTCAGCCTCCGTTGTTGGCGATCAGTGCGACTTCGGAGCCCTTCGGCCTGGGCGTCACGATCAGGTAGAAGGCGCCCTTGTCGCCCGCGTTGCTTCCGGCGAGGATATGGTCGCCTTCGCGCACCTGGTGCTCCGACGAATAGCCGGCGCGAACCGCCCTCGTGTGATACCAGTCGAGCACCCGCTGCCAATGGTCGGCCGTCGCGAAGGTGACGACCCGGGTGCTGCAGCCGCCGGAATTGTTCGCTGCCGCTTCGGTGACCCTGCCGCCCGGATAGACGGGGAAATTGGGCGACAGCTTGTTCGCCCAGGCCATGTTGTAGTCGAAGCGCCGGGCGTCCGAGCAGCCCTTGGCTCCGGCGAGCGCCGCGGGAGGTCCCGCCGCCTTGCCCGGAGCCGCCGGCGAGGCGGCGGGCGCCGGATAGGGCGCCCCGGCCGGAGTCGGTGCGGGGCGAGCGGCGTTCTTGTTCGATTGGGTGGCCAGGTTTTCGTCGACCAGGATCTGGTCGTTGAGGGCGCTGGTCACCGCCGGATCGGCGTCGTTTGCAAGGTCTGCGAGGTTGTTCTCGCCTCCGCCGCGGTCGCAGGCGGCGAGCGCGAGCGCCGCACCCAGAGCGGTCAGGCGAAGCAGCGGAAAGGCGCGGTCGGTCATCGAAGGGACTCCTTGAAGCCCCCGCTATGCCGCATTCCCGCGCAAAATGGGTGACGAGAGATGGTTAACCGGGGCCGCCCCTCCCGTCTGTCCCGCTTCGGGACTTCCAGAAGGCGAAGCTTTCCGCCTGGACGCGGTCGATGAAGCGCCTTGCCTCGCGGCCTTCCCAGGGTCCTTCGTAGCCGCGCGAGCGGGCTCCGCCGGCGATCCACCAGCCCTGGCCGGGGAGCCCGTCGCTCTGGCGGACGACGAGGACCGCAAGCTCAGGTTCGCCGCGAAGCGCCGCCGCCTCGTCGATGGCGCCGAGGATCTTGCAAAGCGCCCGCATCTTGGGGCGCGAGAAGGAATAGCCGAGCCGTTCGAGCAGCTCTCCATAGCTGAGCGCCGTCCCGGCTTCGGCGGCGGCGACGAGGTGAAGGCGCACTTCCTCGGGATCGGCCAGGCCCCGCATCGGCGTGTCAGTCGCGGTGGCGGACGGTGAGCTGACCGTTTGTGCCTTCGCCGGGCCGCGGGCTGAGCCGAAGCTTGAACCGATGGTCGTCGCGCTTCTGGACGCCGTCGACGAGCCAGGAATCGCCCTCCTTGGCCGCGCGCTGAAGCTGGAATCCTTCGCGCCGGGCGGGATCGCGATACCAGGCGGCGACCTTGTCGACGGGGTCGGGGCTCGAGAATCGGATCTCGACCTCGCTGTCGCCGCTCTTGTCGCTGTCCGGGCCCGCGGCGATGGCCATTCCGCGCAGGGTCGCGCCGGGATAGAGAAGCTTGCTGTCGCGCTCCGCCCGGGCTTCGTCGGCCACGCCCTTGGGCAGGCTGAGAGTCATGTCCAGGCCGGGCATCTTGAGCGAGATCTTGCCCTCCTCGGCCTTCCCCTCCGCCGAAACGTGATTGTTGGCCACCGCATTCTCGGGTTCGTCCAAACGGGCACCGGAGTCGCAGGCGCAAAGCGAAGCGGCGGCCGCGAGGGCTGTGCACAGGCTCTGGCGATTCATTCTCTCTCCCTCGGTTCACGCCGACCCTAGCCCCTCCGGCGGCGCCAGCCAAATGCTTGTCGAGCTCCCCGCCCTAGGCTACCCGCCCGGCGGTGACAGACGCCGCCCGAACCCGATCCGGGCTCCTCATGGGGCTGGGCGCCTATGCCCTGTGGGGCGTCCTTCCGCTCTACTTCAAGGCGCTGGTCCACGTCCGGGCGACCGAGATCGTCGCCCATCGGATCCTGTGGTCGCTCATCTTCCTCGGAGCGCTCGCCACCTTGTGGAAGAGGTGGCCGGGCATCGGCCGGGCGCTGGCGGCGCCGCGAGTGGCCTTGACTCTAGCGCTCACGGCAATCCTCATCGGTGTGAACTGGCTGGTCTATATCTATGCCGTGGTCAGCGGCCATGTGCTGGAGGGAAGCCTCGGCTATTATCTCAATCCGCTCGTCAACGTCCTGCTCGGAGTGTTCCTTCTCAAGGAGAAGCTCAGCCTGCTTCAAAAGGCCGCCGTGGGGCTTGCGGGCGCGGGCGTCGCCATCCTCGCTTTCGGCGCAGGCGGAGCGATCTGGATCAGCCTCACGCTCGCGGCCAGCTTCGCGGTCTACGGCTTCCTCAGGAAGGTGGCGCCGGTCGAATCGCTGGAGGGGCTTTCGATCGAGACCCTTTTCCTTGCGCCGCTCGCCTTCTGCTGGGTGATGTGGCTGTCGAACGCCGGTGAAAGCGCCTTCCTCCACAGCCGGACGACGGATCTGCTGCTCATTCTCGGCGGAGCGCTGACCGCCATCCCGCTCCTCATGTTCACCGCCGCGGCGAAGCGGCTGCCTTATTCGACTCTCGGCTTCCTCCAATATGTCGCGCCGTCGCTCCAATTCCTTCTCGCCGTGCTGGTTTTCGGCGAGCCGCTCACCACCGCCCATATCGTCTGTTTCGGGGCGATCTGGACCGCGCTCGCCGTCTTCGTCACCGAAGGAGTCCGCGGCGCCCGCACCTCGGCGGCCGCCGAGGCAGCGGTCTAGCCCCTCGGGCGGCGAGCGGCTAAGGCACGTGGCGATGCGAAGATTCCCTCTCAGGCGCCGCGCCGCTTTTGCGCTTCTCCTGGCGCTGCCGGCCGGCTGCGCGATCGACGGGCCGGTGCGCGAGGAAGGCTATGCGCCCTGCCAGGTGCTGGGCTCGTCGGACTGGAAGGCGCAGGTCGAATTCTCCTCGACCTCGAGCCCCATTCCCTATCTGACGCGAAAGCTGGTCGTCACCGGCAAGGTGACGACCGCAAGAGGCTATTATGCGAGCCTCGCGCAGGGTCCGGTCGCTCGCCTCGACGAGCCGATCCAGCAGGTGCGGGTACGCACCGAGGGCAAAGCCGAGCCCGGCGGGCCCCCGGTCGTCCACAATGTGCGCGGAGAGTTCCCGGCGATCGACCGCTACGGCGGAGTCGCAATTCGCTGCGGAGACGGAATCATTGCCGAAATCCGCGACGTCCCGGCGCCGCCGCGCCACGAGCGGGAAGATCCCTTCTCCTGGTAAGTGCCGTCGCGGTGAGGTTCCGAGCACATCGTCATCCCGGCGAAAGCCGGACCTCGGGGAGACCCGCCGTGACTTCTTGTCATGAGGTCCCGGCTTTTGCCGGGATGACGGTCAGGCGAAGGACGCGACCAGCGCCGGCCGAAGCACCAGCAAGATGCCAATGACGCTCGCCAGGAAGGCGATCGTCCGGACCACCGGCACGCCCATGGCGTAGAGCGGCAGGTAGACGAGGCGGGCGCCGAGCCACAGCCAGGCGCCGATCGCCGTCCAGCCGTCGCTCAGCCCGTCGATTGCGACGATCAGCGCCGCGGCGGCGAAGATCGGGAAGGTCTCGAAGAAATTCGCCTGCGCCCGGGCCAGCCGGCCGACGATCGGCTGAGGCGGCGGCAATTCCTCGTCGCGGGCGCCGACATTCCATTTCGTCCCATATTGCCGGGTCTTGAACCGGACGGCGACGAAGATGTGGACGAGGGCGAGGATGCAGCCCCAGGCGAGGACGGTGATCTCGGTGGTCATGGGTGGGTTGTCCGGCAAGTGGGGCGTCTGCGCAAGGCCATCCGCCGCCCCAGCGAAGGCTGGGGCCCCAGCGGGTGACGAGTGCCGGTGTCTTTCATCCCCTGAGGTCCCAGCCTTCGCTGGGACGACGTGACTTTCGAGCCGCGTTTTGCCACTATCGGCCATGCCCAGCCCGCATCTCGCCGCCGCCCCCGAGCCCCAGCTCAGCCTGCCCGGCTGGATCTACCGCGACCCCGAATATTTCGAGGTGGAGATGGAGCGGGTGATCCGTCCCTCCTGGCAGGTGGTCTGCCACGCGGGCGAAATCCCGAGGCCGGGCGACTGGCGGACGCTCGATTATCTGGGCGAAAGCGTCATCGCCGTTCGCGGCGACGACGGCTCGGTCCGTGCCTTCTCGAACGTCTGCCGCCACCGCGGCTCGCGGCTGGTGAGCGGCGGCGGCGGCTGCTCGAGGCGGCTGACCTGCCCCTATCACGCCTGGACCTATGCGCTCGACGGGCGGCTGATCGGGGTGCCGCACAAGAGCGACTATCCGGGGCTGGAGCCCTCGAGTCTCGGTCTCGCGCCGGTCGAGCTGGAGGAATGGCGCGGTTTCCTGTTCGTCCGGCTCGAGCTCGGCGGCCCGTCCGTCGCCGAGATGATGGCGCCGCACGAGCATGAGATCGCGCCCTACCGGTTCGAGGAACTGGAGGCGCTCGGCCGGGTCACGCTCCGGCCGCGCGGCGTCAACTGGAAGAACGTCGCGGACAATTATTCGGACGGACTCCACATCGCCGTCGCCCATCCCGGCCTCACTCGGCTGTTCGGCCGCGGCTATTCGATCTCGGCCGGCGAGCATGTCGACCGGATGGCCGGGGACCTGATCGAGCGGCCCTCCGCCAACCCGTCGGAGCGCGCCTACCAGGCGCATCTCCCGGCCGTCCCCCACCTCCCGGCGGAGCTCCAGCGGCGCTGGCTCTATTTCAAGCTCTGGCCCAACGTCGCTTTCGACATCTACCCCGACCAGATCGACTTCATGCAATTCCTGCCGGTCTCGGCGACCGAGACGGTGATCCGCGAGATCAGCTACGCCTTGCCCGACGGGCGCCGTGAGATGAAGGCGGCCCGCTACCTCAACTGGCGGATCAACCGCCGGGTCAATGAAGAGGACACGGCGCTGATCGAGGGCGTCCAGCAGGGGATGGCGTCGCGAAGCTACGTTCCGGGGCCGTTGGGAGACAGCGAAGTCTGCCTGAGGAGCTTCGCGCGGAAGCTCAGGCGGCTGATCCCCGAGGCGAATCTGCACCAGCCGCCGAAGCCGGGTTGGAGCCGAGGCTAGACCAGTGAGGCGCTAAGCCCCGGCAAGCTGCCCGGTCATCCTCAGCACCAGCTCGCGTACCGGTTCCGCCACGTCGGCCGGCAAGAGCGTCGCGATCTCTTCCCTAGCATTCCCATATCCCGCGCTCACCCGGATGAGCTCCATCGACCAGTCCGGAAAGGAGCGCCGCTCGACATAACGCTCGTCCCGCACCTCGAAGGCCGAATGGCGCGGGTCCATCCGAAGACGCTCGACCAGAGAGTCGATGGCGTCCTCGGCACCCTCGACGATCTGAAGGAAACGCGACCCGTCGAAGAGGAGGAGACCGCTGATCCCGTCGAGCGCATTGAGGTGCCGCGCCGTCTGATGGATCGCCTCCAGATCCTCGTCGCGAAGATCCAGCCGGGCCCGGCTGGTGTAGGTCAAGGTCTTCAGACGCAAGGCTATTCTCCCTGCGGAATCGGGTGCCATGAACAAGGGCGCGTATCAACCGCCAGAGGCGCTGCGGATCACCCGCCGCACGCGCGGCGACTGAGCCCGGACGGGCGGCCGGACGCCTCGTCCGGCTCGCGGTCCCGGTCCGAAGCCGGCCTGAACCGCCGCCGCTCCGGATCGGGGCGGCAGGGAAAGCGCCGCTTGATGCATTCGTTGAAATAGCGGCCCGGCGAGGGCGCCTTCTTCAGGCCCTCGTAGATCGCCCTCGGGACGTTGGAATAGAGGTAGCGGCCGGTTTCGCGGAAGCAGATGAAGAGGGCTGCCGCCTCCTCGTCATAGATTATTCTCTCGATCACTCTCGAACTCAGGCGGGCGGCCAGCATCTGCTTGATTCTCCACAGAGAATCGCCAGCCAAAGCATGGCCGAATCGGCCGTTCCACGCGCCGCGCCGAGCCGAATCGATTTCGCGCCGGAATGAATCTATGGTCGCCGGATGTCGACCGATCCGCGAATCGACTCCTATATCGCCCGCCAGGCGGATTTCGGCCGGCCGATCCTCGACCATCTGCGCTCCGCCGTCCACGCCGCCTGTCCGCAGGCCGAGGAGACGATGAAGTGGAGCATGCCGCATTTCCTCTACAAGGGGCAGATGCTGGCCGGCATGGCGGCGTTCAAGGCTCACGCCACCTTCGGCTTCTGGCGCGCCAAGGAGGTGCTCGGGGAGACCGGAGCGGAGCGCGACGCGATGGGCCAGTTCGGACGGCTGGCCTCCGTCGCGGACCTTCCGCCCGACGAAGTCCTCCACGCGCTGGTCCGCAAGGCGATGGCTCTCACCGACGCGGGCACGCGTCCCGCGCGCGCGAAGGCCGCGCCCAAGGCGGAGCTCGAGACTCCGCCCGACCTGTCCGCGGCCCTCGACGCCAACCCGGCCGCCCGCGCCACGTTCGACGGCTTCCCTCCGGGCGGCCGGCGCGAATATGTCGAGTGGGTGGCCGAGGCGAAAAGGCCCGAGACTCGCGACAAGCGCATCGCCCAGGCGGTCGAATGGATGGCCGAGGGCAAGAGGCGGAACTGGAAATACGAGAATTGCTGAGCGGCTGACTTCTCGTCATCCCGGCGAAAGCCGGGGTCTCGGGGAGACCCGCCGAGATTTTCCGCCCTGAGGTCCCGGCTTTCGCCGGGATGACGGGGAGGCCCCGACGGTTCGCCACATTCCGTCCCGTCCTTAACACTCCATCAAAACTCTCCGCGTAGGGACTGTCCAACCCGGCAGAACGCAGGATTCCCATGTATCACGCGCCCGTTCCCTTGGATGTCGACCCGCAGGAATTGGAACCGGCCGAGCTGGCGGATGAGAGCGTCGGCGCCGACGCGAGCAGCCAGAAGCTTCGCGACGCCCACCTCCACAACGGACAGGCGCAGACGCGCCTCCTCTTCGCACCCTTCTTCGCCCTCACCGGCGCCGGAGCGGCCCTGCTGGTCGCCTGGGCGATGCTCGGCACGTCCCGGATCGAGCTGATCGTGGGGTGGCTGGGCCTCGTCGGATTGGCCAACTGGACCTATTTCCGTTCCGCCAAGACCGAGGGCGCCGCGGCGGAGAGCCGTTCCGCCGAGGGCCGGCCGCTGACCCGGGCGATCGGCGAGGCGGTGGCGCTCGCCGCGATCTGGTCGGCTTTTCCAACCTACGCCTTCGCCACCCAGCCGCACGAGGTCCAGGTCGTGATCGGCGGAGCCATGGGCGCCATGATCATGGCGGCGATCGGCCTCGCATCGGTCCCGGCCGCCGCGTTCGCCTGGATCGCGACGATGACCTTCTTCCTGTGCTGCGCTTATTATCTCGGAAGCTCGGACCTTTCGCCGACCTTCGGAGCCTCGATCGTCGGAGTCGCGGCGGTCGCCATCTTCGGAGTGGCCCGCCTGACCCGCTGGACCTTCGGCCAGCTCCAGACCATCGCCAACGTCCGCACCCAGGCCGAATCGGTCCGCCTCCTGCTCAAGGAATATGAGCATCGCGGGGTCGGCTGGCTGTGGCAGGTCGATGCCGAGAACCGGGTCGTCTACATCTCCTCGCGGATGACCTCCCTGCTCGGCCGCTCGGCGAGCCAGCTGATCGGCCATTCGCTTCCCGCGACTCTCGGCGGCAACAGCGCGCTCGGCCGCACCCTGCTCGCCCGCGCGCCCTTCGCCAGCCTCGAGATGGAGCTCAAGACCCGCCGCGGCACCCGCTGGATCAGCCTCGCCGGCGATCCGATCATCGACATGGCGGGCCAGTTCCAGGGTTTCCGCGGGGTCGGCTCCGACATCACCGAGGTCCGCCGCACCCAGGAAAGGCTGACCAACCTCGCCAACATGGACGTCCTCTCGGGCCTTCCCAATCGCGGCCGGGTCCGCCAGCTGCTCGGCGAGGCGCTGTCGACCTCCCAGTCGAGCAATGTGCCCTGCGCGATCATGTTCCTCGACCTCGACGGCTTCAAGCCGGTCAACGACACGTTCGGCCACCCCAAGGGCGACGCGGTGCTGAAGAGCGTCTCGCAGCGCCTGGTCAAGGAAGCCGGCGAATCGGGCCATGTCGGCCGGATGGGCGGCGACGAGTTCGCCATCGTCATCCGCGACGCGCAGAGCCGCAAGAAGGTCGACGACCTCGCCGCCCGGATCATCGCCGCGGTCGCCGAACCCTATCATATCGACAAGGCCGAGATCCGCATCGGAGTCTCGATCGGCTGCGCCTTCGGCCCGATCGACGGCCAGAGCGTCGACGACCTCATCCAGAAGGCCGACCTCGCCCTCTACCAGGCGAAGGGCCAGGGCCGCGGCACCTGCTGCTATTTCTCCGCCGACATGCAGAACGAGGCCGAGGACCGCCTCAGGCTCGAGCAGGACCTTCGCCAGGCGCTGTCGCTGAAGCAGTTCCGGCTCGACTACCAGCCGCTGGTCAACGCCGCCGACCAGAGCCTGGTCGGCTTCGAGGCCCTGATCCGCTGGCACCACCCGACCCGCGGGATGGTCTCGCCGGTGGAGTTCATCCCGCTCGCCGAAGAGACCGGCCTCATTATGCAGCTTGGCGACTGGGTGATCGACGAAGCCTGCCGCGCCGCCTCGGTCTGGCCGGATTATATCAGCGTCGCGCTCAACCTGTCGGCTCGCCAGCTCATCCTTCCGGCGCTTCCCAACACGGTGTCCGAGGCGCTCGCCAAATACAGGCTCAAGGCCAACCGGCTCGAGCTCGAGGTCACCGAATCGGTGTTCCTCGGCGACAGCGAGGGCTCGCTCGACGTCCTGAAGCGGCTCCGGGCCCTCGGCGTCGGAATCGCGCTCGATGATTTCGGCACCGGCTATTCCTCGCTCGGCTACCTCAACAAGGCCGTCTTCCATAAGCTCAAGATCGACGGAAGCTTCGTCCGCGACGCCGCCAACAACCGCGAGACGGTCGCGATCATCCAGTCGATCGTCCAGCTCGCCAAGAGCTTCCGGATGACGGTGACCGCGGAAGGCGTCGAGACCGCCGACGACTTCACCCGGATGCGCGACCTCGGCTGCCACCAGATCCAGGGCTACCTCTTCGGCCGTCCGATGAGCTTCGAGCGCGCCACCGAGCTGATCCACGGCACCCAGAGCCGGCTGACGGCGTGAGGAGACTAAAATCCTCCCCTGCTTTTGCAGGGGAGGGGGACCATGCGAAGCATGGTGGAGGGGCCTTTCCGATTCCGAAGAACCCCTCCACCGCGCTTCGCGCGGTCCCCCTCCCCGGCAAATGCCGGGGAGGATTTGAGAGGCGAGCATTCCGCGCCGAATGTCGATACGGCGTAAATCCTCCGCTGCATCCGCTTTCGCAGGGCGGAATTTTGCCCCCGCGCCCGCGCCTTGCGGTTGCTCCCTCCCGCCTTCGGGTCTAAGCGGGCGCCACATTGGCGGCGTCTGCCGCCTGCCTCGCTTTGACTGACGTAGAAAGGCTGAGCAGCCCCTATGGCTCGCACCAAAATCGCGCTCATCGGCGCCGGAATGATCGGCGGCACCCTGGCTCACCTGGCGGCGATTCGCGAGATGGGCGACATCGTCCTGCTCGACGTGGCCGAGGGCATTCCGCAGGGCAAGGCGCTCGACCTCGCCCAGGCCGGCCCGGTCGAGGGCTATGACGCCCTGCTCACCGGAACCCAGGATTATGCCGACATCGCCGGCGCCGACGTCTGCATCGTCACCGCCGGAATCGCCCGCAAGCCGGGGATGAGCCGGGACGATTTGCTCGAAATCAACCTTAAGGTGATGAAGGCCGTCGGGGAGGGCATCAAGGCCCACGCGCCCGACAGCTTCGTCATCTGCGTCACCAACCCGCTCGACGCGATGGTCTGGGCGCTCCGCGAATTTTCCGGGCTTCCGCACGAGCGGGTCGTCGGGATGGCCGGAGTGCTCGATTCGGCGCGCTTCCGTCACTTCCTCGCCGAGGAGTTCAAGGTCTCGGTCGAGGACGTCACCGCCTTCGTGCTCGGCGGCCATGGCGACACGATGGTTCCGGTGCCGGCTTATTCCGCGGTGGCGGGGATCCCCGTGCCCGACCTGATCAGGATGGGCTGGTCGACCCAGGAGCGGATCGACGCCATCGTCCAGCGCACCCGCTCGGGCGGCGGCGAGATCGTCGGCCTGCTGAAGACGGGCTCGGCTTATTACGCTCCGGCGACGTCCGCGCTGGCGATGGCCGAGAGCTATCTCAAGGATAAGAAGCGCCTGCTCCCGGCCGCGGCCTACCTCCAGGGCCAGTATGGCGTGGACGACCTCTATGTCGGCGTGCCGATCGTGATCGGCGCCGGGGGCGTCGAGCGGATCGTCGAGATCGAGCTCGACGAGAGCGCCAAGGCCAATTTCCAGGTCTCGGTCGAGGCGGTGAAGGAGCTGCTCGAAGCCTGCAGGGCGATTGACGGAAGCCTGAAATGAGCTTCCGCCGCGGCCTCGGCTTTGTGGCCCTTCCGCTCGCTTCGATGTCCCTTGTCGGAGCCGCCGGCGCCGAAGAGCCGTCGCCCACGCTCGCGGGTCAGTTCCAGCATATTTGCGGCACCTCCGCCGAAGCGGGGCCGGCCCTCCCGGGCGAGGACATCGCCGCCGCGCAGGCGCCTAGTTTCTTCGCCGGCGATCTCGGGCGGGCGACCGAATCCCGGGTGGTGAAGATGGGCGACCGCTACGCGATGCGGGCGCTGGTGCCGTCTTCGGCCGACCCCAAGCACGCCGTCTGGCTGAAATGCGCCGTCGCCGCCGGCCCCGCAAACTTTTCCGAGGAGGTCGAGCGGCTTTCGGCCATGCTCGCCTCGAAGCCCGACATGGGCAAGACGGTGCAGGACTTCGACTATGCCAGGTTCACCGCCGGTCTGACGAGCTTTGCGGTCCACGCCGAGCCCGACGGGTGGGTCTCCATCTACAAGATGGACCTCATGATGCGGAACATACCTCGCAAATATCTCAAGAAGGGGGCCAAGCCCGCTCCCCCTGCCTCGGTGCGCTAAGGAGGCTCCGCGCCATGACCATGCTCCGCAAGCCGCGCATGAACGCGATCCTGGCCGCCGCCGCGGTCGTTCTGGCCTCGAGCCCGGCGATTTCGGCGACTGAGAAGGACAGTTCGATGGTGCCGCTCTTCACCCAGGCCTGCGCCGCCGGGACGCCGAGCGCCGAGGCGATCGAGGCCAGGATGAACGCCGACGCCGCCTGGCGGCGTCTCACCGACACCGACCTGGCGGTCGACGAATTCGGCACCGTCAAGAGCATGCAGCCGATCGGGGATTTCAAGAAGCCGGCCGGCTACACGCAATGGCGGCGAACGGTCGACGGCAAGGAAGTGCGGGTCGTGCTTGCCCGCTTCGAGGGTAAGGGGCGGTACAAGACGCTCTGCGCCCTGCTCGTCCCCGACGTCAGGAACATGTTCCCCTATCTGGACGGGTTCGACGACGCCATGAAGGCCGTCGGGCTCAAGGGGAAAAGCACGGACCTTCCGCATTACCGCGAATATTCGGGCAAGCTGGCCGACGGGCGGAAAGCGCGCGGCGACATCTTCTCGCGGACGCGCGTGCTCGAGCCGGGCGACAACATGCACATGTACATAGCTTTCTAGGACAAGCGGACTAACCGTGCTGACCCTCGCGGCCCTTCTCCTCGCGACTCCGCCGGCGCCGCCGCCCGAGCGGCAGCTGCTCGACGCGTTCAAGGGGGCCTGCTCTCGCATCGGCAACGATCTCGAGCCGACGAAGCGGGACGCCGCCCGATCGGGATGGAGGGGGATGGCGGAGGACGGCGATCCACGCATCGCGCGCCTGATCAAGCTGGGGCGAGAGGCGGTCGAGAAGGACGGCACGTCCACCGGTGCGACCTTCCGCCGCAAGTCCGGCGGGCGGGACATCTTCCTGATCGTCTCCCGGTACCAGGACAAAAGCGGCTATTGGGGCTCCGGCTGCCGGCTCTACGATTTCGAGGCGGTCGCGCCACTCGACGGCGAGCTGCTGGAAGCCTGGATGGCCAAGCCGCCGAGCGAGATGCAGGAGCCGGCCCCGGGCCTGGTGAAGCGCCTGTGGGAGCCGGCCGGCTGGCGCGAGGGCATCACCGTCGAAGTCAGCCACGTTCCCCAGAAACATCCGCTCGGACAGCAATTCGGCCTCAGCGGCAACATCCTCACCGCCCAGGCCATCGGAGGCTTCTGATGAAACAAATCCTGCACCGGGCCACCGTCCTCGCCATGCTGCTGCCGGCTTCTCCGGCCTTCGCGCAGAGCGGCGCGATGTGGACCGACCCCTTAGGCCGGGTGATGTCGATGCAATTCGTCAGCGGCAATCCGGTCGCGCCGAATCCCAGGGACAGAAGTCCGGCGGAGATGGCCAGGCTGTTCCAGACGCTCTGTCTCGAGACTGCGGGGGACGGGGCTCGCCTGGCGGCGACGGCGGCCGCCGCGGGTCTCAGCGCGGTTCCCCACACCATCCCGGCCACCAAGAAGGCCGCTTCGATCACGCTCGGGGTCTGGACCGGCGACGGACTCGTCCTGTCGCAGACTTCGGGCTTCTTCGCGGCGCCCAACGCCCAGTGCAACGCGACCTTCTATGTCCGGGCCCTGCCCGACCGGCAGGCAGTGACGGACGCCCTGGCGGCGATCATCGGCAGGGCGCCGTCCAACCTCGCCTCGGCCACCGACAAGAGGGGCCGGCCGAAGAAATTCTACAATCCCGAATGGTTGTCGGCTGTCGGCGAGCCCCGGATCGTCACGGCCTTCGTCTCGAAAGGCTATTCGGGCATGCCGGGCGACCGAGTGCAGATCTCGATCCGGGCGGCGAAGAAGTCGGGACGGTAGATGCCCGTCTTCGCCACCCCCGAAACCATCGGTGAGCCGATCGCCCCGGCGTTTTCCACTCCAGGAACGGAAACATAATGAGCATCCTCGTAAATTCGTCGACCAAGGTGATCACCCAGGGGATGACCGGCGAGACAGGTACCTTCCACACCGAACAGGCGCTCGCCTACGGAACGAAGATGGTCGCCGGAGTGACCCCGGGCAAAGGCGGGCAAACCCATATCGGCCTTCCCGTCTTCGATACGGTGCAGGAAGCCGTCCGCGAGACCGGCGCGGACGCCAGCGTCGTCTACGTGCCGCCGCCCTTCGCCGCCGATTCGATCCTCGAGGCGATCGACGCCGAAGTGCCTCTGATCGTCTGCATCACCGAAGGCATTCCGGTGCTCGACATGGTCCGGGTGAAGAGGGCGCTGTCCGGCTCGAAGTCGCGGCTGATCGGGCCGAACTGCCCGGGCGTCCTCACCCCAGGCGAATGCAAGATCGGGATCATGCCCGGCGGAATCTTCCGCAAGGGCTCGGTCGGGGTGGTCAGCCGCTCCGGCACGCTCACTTACGAAGCGGTGTTCCAGACTTCCAACGCGGGCCTCGGCCAGACCACGGCGGTCGGAATCGGCGGCGATCCGGTCAACGGCACCAATTTCGTCGACGTGCTCGAGCTTTTCCTCGCCGACCCGGAGACTCAATCGATCATCATGATCGGCGAGATTGGCGGGGCGGCGGAGGAAGACGCGGCGCAGTTCCTCAAGGACGAGGCCCGGGCCGGGCGCGGCAAGCCCACCGTGGGTTTCATCGCCGGGCGCACCGCGCCCCCGGGCCGGCGGATGGGCCATGCCGGGGCCATCGTCTCCGGCGGCAAGGGCGGCGCCGAGGACAAGATCGAAGCGATGGAGGCGGCTGGAATTACCGTGTCGCCGAGCCCATCTGAGCTTGGATCGACCCTTGCCGCGCTTTTGAAGGGCTGAGGTTCGGACGGTCGTCATCCCGGACTTGATCCGGGATCCACCTTTTTCTTGCGGGCGCCGGGAAGAGAAGGTGGATGCCGGATCAAGTCCGGCATGACGGAGATGGATAGGCCGGGGGCG
>DASVVM010000067.1:0-6149 GCA_036386555.1 Allosphingosinicella sp. | reverse complement strand
CCCGCCCCCACGGCATCGTCAGCCCCTCCACCGCACTTCGTGCGGTTCCCCTCCCCATCGCCTGCGGCGACAGGGAGGACTAGGCCAGCCTCTCCAAGGCCGCCCCCAGCTCCGCGACCCGGAACGGCTTCTGCAGGATCGGGCAATCCCGAAACCTCTCCTCGATCCCGGCCCGGCCGTAGCCGGTGGCGAAGAGGAAGGGGATTCCGCGCTCGGCGAGGAGGTCGGCGACCGGGAAGCTCGGCTCGCCGGCGAGATTGACGTCGAGCATTGCCGCGTCGAACCTGCTTTCGCGGGCGAGGGCGAGAGCGGGGCCGAGGCGGCTCGCGAGCCCGGCGACCTCGTGGCCGAGCTCGAGCAGCATGTCCTCGATGTTCATCGCCACCAGCATCTCGTCCTCGACGACGAGGATCCTGAGCCGGCGCTCAGCCAAGCGCTTGCTCCGGGGCGCGGATCGCGGCGAGCGAGGCCTCGATGTCGCAGCGCAGGCCGGCGGGGTCGAACCGGAGGGCGGCACTGCCTCCGAGATCGGCGGCAAGGCCGCGCTCGATCAGCCTCGAGCCGAAGCCGCGCCGGCTCGGCGGCTCGACCGGCGGGCCGCCGCTTTCCCGCCAGCTGAGCTGCAGCCTGTCCTCCTTCTGCGTCCAGCTTATCGAGACCCGGCCGCCTTCGGTCGAAAGCGCTCCATATTTGGCGGCGTTGGTTCCGAGCTCGTGAAGCGCCATGGCGAGTGCGAGGGCGGCCCGGGGCGCAAGCCGGAGCGGCTCCCCCTCGACGTCGAACCGGCCCGCTTCCCCGGCAAGATGCTCGATCGAGTCGCTCACCACCCGCTCCAGCGAGGCTCCGCCCCAATTCTCCTCGGTGAGAAGATTGTGGGCGCCGGACAGGGCCATCAGACGCGCCTCGAAGCGGGCCCGCGCCTCGGTCAGCGACGCTTCGCCGCGCAAGGTCTGGAAGGCGATGCCCTGGACGCTTGCCAGGGTGTTCTTCACCCGATGGTTGAGCTCGTTGATCAGGAGCAGCTGGTGCTGCTCGGCCCGCGCCTGCTCGACCGCCGCCCAGCTTCGCTCGGCGACGTCGCGGGCGATGGCGGCGTCGGACCTCTTCCAGGCGCGCGGCTCGGGCTCGTGGACGTAGAGGAGGGCCTTCAAGGCGCCCTCGCGGACCAGGGGCACGGTGATCAGCGCCCGGACACCGGCCGCTTCCCAGGCGGCCGTGCGCTCGGCGGACCCCATGGGCAGCTGTCGGATGTCCGGGATGGCGAGCAACTGGCCGGCCCGGAACAGGCCGAGCGCCTCCTCGCCGAAGCTTTCAATCTCGGTGCGCTGGCCGGCGAGGCTCGGGACCGCCGGGTCGCGGGTCCAGTCCCGCTGGACGAAGGCGACGCCCCGGGCCTCGTCGATCTCCGCCCAGCCCACCCGGGCGGCGCCGAGATAGTCGCCGAGCATCTCGACCGCGGCCTGCTTGGCTTCTTCCGGATCGTGGACTCCGCGGAGCCGGTCGGCGAGCCGGACCTGGAAGGACAGGCGCCGCTCGGCCATCACCGTCCGGGTGACCTCGTTGGCCTGACCGAGCACTCCCGCCACCCGCCCGGTTTCGTCGAGGATCGGACCGAGATGGCAGTTCCAGTAGGTTTCCTCCTCGGCGCCGTCGCGAAGCAGCCGAAGCGGCTGTTCCACGACGAAGGCGCCCTCGCCGCTTTCCTCGACCTTGCCGATCAGGGGCCCCACCAGCGGCCACAGGGAATGGGCCGCCTCGGGCGCCGGAACGCCCACGGCCGGCTCGTCGCCGACCAGCCTCGACCAGGCGGCGTTGTGGATGAGGCGCCGCTCCGGGCCCCAGTAGAGGGCGGCGGCGAGCGACGAACGCAGGCAAAGGGAGACGGCGAAGGCCAGGCTCGGCGGCCAGCTTTCCTTCGGGCCGAACGGAGTCGAGGCCCAGTCGCGGTCCGTCGCGCTCTCGCCCCGCGGCGCTCCGGCCGCCGGAAGAGGAGAGGGTGACGCCATGAATGACCTTTCGCCGTTGCGCGCCCGTGATAGCCGCACCGGCGGCGGCGACAAAGTGCGGAAAAGCAATGCAAAGAGCGAAGGGCCTGGAGCAGGACCTATCCTGTTTTGACTCCCGCCTGCCGAAGCCATAGCCTTTGCGGGAAAGGGGAAAAGATGCCGAACGGTTGGAAGCCCTGGTTCTTGCTGGCGGCCCTTGCCCTGCCGTCGTTTCCGGCCTCGGCCGGGTTCCCGATGCCGCAGGCCATGAAATGCCCTGTCGGCGGCAAGAGCTTCACCCACACGACCACGGGATCCTACAGCATCTGGGGCTATCGCCCGGACGGCAAGCCCTACGGAAGCTGGGACTTTCCGATGCAATTGCCGAAATGCCCCGGCAACGGGCTGGTGATCTTCGACGATTTCACCAAGGACGATGTCAAGCGGCTGGAGTCGCTCGTCGAAAGCGCCGAATACCGGGCGATCCGCGACAGGGAGACCAATTACTATCTCGCGGCCTGGCTGATGGAGCGGCTGGGCCGCCCGGCGATCAACGTTGCCTGGGTGATGGTCCAGGCGAGCTGGCAGGCCGACGACCGGCCGGAGCTCAAGAAGCGTTACCAGGCGGAATATGTCGACCGGATCCGCAAGCTGGAGAGATCGGGCGACGGGACCGACTGGCTGCTCATGCAGGCCAGGGCGGTGAACGGGCTTCGCGAACTGGGGCGTTTCGACGAAGCCAAGGCCTTGCTCGACTCGCTGGACCTGACCCCGCTCGACGTCGTCGTCCCGGAGGAGAGGACCGGCGCCGCCACGCCCAGCGGGCTCGGGCGCACCGTGCTCAACTACGAGGAGATCCAGGCCGCCAAGCGCAAGCGGGACTTCCTCAACCAGTTCAAGCAGGTTGGCGCTCTGATCGAGGCGCGCAACTCCGCGTCCGAGCCGCTGCACATGATCCCGAGGCGGGAAGCCGCGGAGCGCTGCCGCAGCGGCGGCGAGAGCCTGTCGTCGTCCGACAAGGCCTATTGCGCCTCGGACGAGATGAAGAAGTTCATCGCAGGGGACGACTGACGGCCCGTCGCCCCGGCGACGGCCAGGTCAGATGCTCCTGCCGGCCCACGGCATAGGCCTCGCGCGCAAAATCCTCGAGCCGCTCCACCTCGCCCGGCGCGTCGAGCCGGAAATGGTGGACGTGGTTGCGCGGGGAGATCGTCTCCACCCTGGTGAACAGCGGGTCCTCGAGCCGCCGGGCAAGCACGAAATGGCCAAGCACCCAGCGCTTCCGCACCGTCAGCTGCGCGAAGGACATCCGGACGTGGAAGGCGATCCGGGTCTTCTCGGGCAGCACGATGACTGGGCCGAAGCTCTCGATCATGGCGAGGAAAGCCGCATAGATTTCGAGGACCGCCGGCGCCTTTCCCTCGAAATGATGCCCGAGGTCATGCACCCCGCACGCGTGCGACTGGTTGCGGTTCGCGAAGCCGCGGCCGCAGGCGGGACAGGGCCAGAGCCGCTTTTGCGAGCGTCGGTTCAACTGGCCCTCCCGATGCGACCCGCGATCCTACACCGATTCGACGAGGGTGGGCGAATGGGCTTATTGAGGCGGGCATGACCAGTCCCCACGCCCTCCAAATCGGACCGTTCGGCGGTCGGGTGCGCGTGCGCGTCGGCGGCGAGATGGTTGCCGACACCGGCCTTGCGCAGCTTCTCGAGGAGGGGTCCCTCCCACCGGTCTTTTACGTCCCGCGCGGCGACGTCCATATGGATCGCCTGACTCCGAGCGAGACGACCAGCCACTGCCCGTTCAAGGGCGATGCTTCCTACTTCAGCGTGCCGGGCGGTCCGGCCGACGTCGCCTGGAGCTACGAGACTCCGCTCGCCGCCGCCGCGGCCATCGCCGGCCATCTCGCTTTCTATCCGGACAAGGCCGAGATCGAGACGGTTCCGTTCGGCTGATTTGCCTCCCCGCCGCGAAGCGGTGGGGAGGGGGACCACCGAAGGTGGTGGAGGGGTGATCTGGCACCGGCCTGCATTAGGTCACGCCTCCACCATGCTTCGCATGGTCCCCCTCCCCATCTCACGATGGGGAGGCAAGTTCACGCCTTCTCCGCCGCGATCCAGTCGTCGATCTTCTTCTCGAGCACGGCGAGGGGCAGCGCGCCCGTCATCAGCACCTGGGCGTGGAACTCGCGTATGTCGAAGCGCGGGCCGAGCGCCTTCTCCGCCCGCGCGCGAAGCTCGCTGATCTTGAGCTGGCCGATCTTGTAGGCGAGCGCCTGGCCGGGGATGGCGATGTAGCGCTCGGTCTCCGCGGTCGCGTTGCTCCGCCCGCGCGAGCTGTTGTCGAGTATGTATTGGATGGTCCGGTCGCGGGTCCAGCCCTTGCTATGGATTCCGGTATCGACGACCAGCCGGATCGCCCGGAACAGCTGCGAATCGAGATAGCCGAAATATTGGTAAGGGTCGGTATAGACTCCGAGCTCGCGCCCCAGAGTCTCGGCGTAGAGGCCCCAGCCCTCGACATAGGCGGTGTTCCCGCCGAAGCGCATGAAGCTCGGGAGGGCCTCATTCTCCTGGGCGAGGCTGATCTGGAAATGGTGCCCGGGCGCGCCTTCGTGGAGGTAGAGGGTCTCCATCCCGGGGGTCGTCCGCGACGGCAGATCGTAGGCATTGAAATAGAAGACCCCGGGCCTCGAGCCGTCGGTCGTGCCGCTCTGGTAGGAGCCGCGGGCGGCACCTTTCTCGGTCAAAGCCGGCACCGGCCGGATTTCGAGCGGGGTCTTCGGGATGGTCGAGAACATCGTCGGCAGGGTCGAGTCGAGCCTCTTGCCGATCGCGACATAACCCTGCTGGAGCGCCTCGCGCGACCTGGGCTTGAACTTCGGATCGGTCCGGATGTGCTCGAAGAATTGCTGGAGCGTTCCGGTGAAACCGACCTGCGCCTTCACCTTCTCCATCTCCTTGTGGAGCCGGGCGACCTCGGCGAGGCCGATCCGGTGGATCTGGTCCGGGGTCATGTCGGTGGTGGTGCTCAGCGCCACCAGATGGCGGTAGAGGGCTGGACCGTCCTTCATGTCCTGCAGCCCGACGGTCGGCCGCGCCTTCGGCAGATAGCGGTCGCGGATGAAGTCGCGCAGCCGGGTCACCGCCGGCCGGATTTTCGTCGAGATCGACTCCGCATAGGCGGCCCGAAGGCGCGGCCGGTCCGCCTCGGGCGCCTCCGCCGGGAAGTTGGCCACGGGGCGGTAGAAGCTGCTTCCCTCGACTCCTTCGGCCAGCATGGCGTCGAGCTGCTCGACGACATTGGCCATGACCAGCTTGGGCTGGACCACGCCCGCCGCGAGGCCCTGCTCCATCCGGGCGATGGCGCCGTCGACCAGCCGGGCGAAATCGTCGACCCGGGCGAGCCCGTTCTCATAATCCTTGACCGTCTTGTAGGGCGCGATGCCCTGGCCCGAGCTCAATTCCGCGAAGAAGGTGTGGAAGCCGTTGAAATGGTCGACGGGGCGGACCGCCATCGCGGCGAAGACCTCGCCCTCCAGCCCGCGAAGGTCCATTCCACGCTGCCATTTGAAGACGTCGTAGGCAACCCGCTCGTCGGCGTTGAGGGCGTTCCGGTCAATCGCTGCCAGCGCCGCCAGGTCGGCCCGCGCGGCCTCGCGCTCGGCCTCGTAATAAGCATCGCTGAAGAAGTCGCCGAAGCGGTCGGCGTAGCGCAGGTCGCCGCGCGCCGTCGCCTGGACGGGGTTGCGGCGAAGGCTCGCCTCGTCGCTTTCGCGGAAGAGAGAGGCGAGCGCCTGGGAGGCGGTCGCCCGCGGCGCCTCAGCGGTGGCGGCAGGCGATGGCGGAGTGTCGGTGGAGGCGCAGCCGGCGGAGAGAAGGGCCAAGGAGCTGGCAATCAGTAGCGGTCGTTTCACTGCGTCGATCCTTCTAAATCCTCCCCGGCATTTGCCGGGGAGGGGGACCAGGCGAAGCCTGGTGGAGGGGTTCTGCGGCCTTCAAGAAGAGCCCCTCCACCGCCTTCGGCGGTCCCCCTCCCCCGGAAATCCGGGGGAGGAATTAGAAGGGTTCGGCCTCGACCCGAGGTGATTGCACTCAGCCTTTCGTCGCCGCGATCCAGTCGTCGATCTTCTTCTCCAGCACGGCCATCGGCAGCGAGCCGGT
>DASVVM010000066.1:0-30650 GCA_036386555.1 Allosphingosinicella sp. | reverse complement strand
GCGGCGGCCGACCGCCGCGCAAGCCGGCGCCGCCGCGCTGAGCCTCGCCGCGAGGCTGGCGGGGGACGCCGGGATTGTTTATTCCGGCGGTGAGGAGCGCAGCCCTTGGCCGATCCGTTTATTCGCTGTCTGACCCTGGCGCTGCTCGGCGCGCTGCTGGCCGCGGCCGCACCGGGCGTCCCGCAGCAGCGACAGATAGACGCTGGCCTGCGCCCGCTTCGAGTCGCTCTGGCCAGCGACGTTCGCCGACCGTCGGATAAACGCTTTCCGCTCTCATTCCCGCTTAACCGCACCCAGGCGCTGCTCCGTACCTCGGACGGGCTGCACGTGGCGGTGCACAGCCATGGCGCGGCTCGGGGCCGCTATGCATCGATCACCTTCGAGCTGCTCTTCTGGGATACCGCCCGACGTTTCGAGGAGCATGCCCGCAGCTTCCAATCGGTCATGGCCGCGGTCGGTATTCCCGAACCGGCCCAAGCCGAGGCCGTCGCAGCCGTGCGGGCGCTCAATGCGAAGCTGGTCGCCGCCAGGCCCCTGCCCAACACCGCGCCGCCGGGATCGTGGTTCCGGGCGAGTGGCGCGGAAGCCCGCGAGGCGGCGGGCCTGCACATCCGCACCGAAGGCGAATTCTCACGCGGGCCCGGCGGTTCCACCGGCTTCGCCTTCGTCCAGATCACAGACGGGCGAGCGCCGCAGGCGCGCTGGCCGGCGCCGGCGGATGTGGAGCGGCTCTTCCCTTATTCCCGCCGGCGAGCCGTCGACGTCGGCGCCGACATTCCCTACTTTCCCGATCCGGTGGTGGCGGTCCTGCGCTGCCGAAGCCGGGGCCCGGACCGCTATCGCTGCGAATATGAGGTGGCACCGGGCGAGCGCTTCACCGACGACTTCGCCCGAGTTGGCGGCGAGTGGCGCCTGCTCGCTCCCGACGCCGCGCCGGCAGCAGCAAATCCGTCTCGCGCGGTCGAACGAGAGTGAAGGTGAAGCTCAGCGGAGGCTGCCATTGCCGTGCCGTGCGCTTCGAAGCGGAAGTGCCGGCCGAAGCGGAGGTGCTGGATTGCAATTGCTCGATCTGCGCGGCGACCGGCTTTCGCCACCTCATCGTTCCGCATTCCGACTTCCGGCTGCTGTCGGGGGAGGGCGCCCTCACCCATTATCGCTTCGGCACCGGCGCCGCCGACCATCTCTTCTGCTCGGTCTGCGGAGTGAAGAGCTTCTACCAGCCGAGGTCCCATCCCGAAGCGTGGAGCCTCAACCTGAACGCGCTCGACGACGTGTCCGGGCTCATCGTGACCGTCCGGGCGTTCGATGGCCGCAACTGGGAAGAGGCGAGGCGGAAGCTGGATTGAACCGGGGCCTCCTCAACGCCTCGCGCCCAGGAACCTTAGCGCAGCGGCGAGGTCCGCGTCGCGGCCATTCCTGTGTTTCACCTTGATGTCCGGCTCGACTCCCCGGCCCTCGACCCTCACCCCCTGCGGGGTTCGGAAATCCCAGACCGGCAGGACGAGGGTCCATCCGCCCTCGATCGGGATCATGTTCGCCGCCAGCATCAGGCCGGCGGTCTTGCGGCCGATCAGCGTGGCCGCCTTGGTCTCCTTCACGACGCTCGCCAGCGCCTCGCTCGCGCTGAAGCAATATTCGTCGATCAGGACGACGACCTTGCCGGGATAAAGGCGCGGCGCCCGGCCTCCGCTGGTCAGCATGACCGCGCCTTTCCCGGCCATGGCGCGCCCGAACTCTACCGAATCATAGCCCGCGAAGGTGGTCAGGGCGGACCGGTCGAGCTGGTCGATCGAAGTCAGCTTGCGGTCGATCAGGCCCTGGCGGCTGGCGAAATATCCGACCGGCATCAGGCGGGGCAGGATATGGTCGCCCAGACGCATTGCGGCGGTGAGCGTGCCGCCGCCATTGCCTCGAAGGTCGACGATCAGCGACTCGTTGCCGCCGAGCGCCGCGAAGGCCCGGTCGATCCGAGCCACGACCTCGGGCCCGTCCTCGAAGCTCTGGATCGCGAGATAGCCGACCGACGGGGCCGCCTGCTTCCAGCTGATGCCGTGAGGGGCCGGCGCCGGGGCTTGCTTCGTGCCTGCGTGAAGCTGCGGAGTGAGGGATGGGGTCGCGAAGAAATCGAGGTGCGAAGTGCGGAATTCGGCGAGCATTCGCCGCATGAGCGAGACCAGCTCTCCTTCGCCGCGCGAGGCGGCCGCCAGCGGCCGGTAGCGTTCCCGGAGGGCCTTCATGTCGACTCCGCCATAATCGGGGGCGTAATAGCCGCGCTCGATCAGGCTCCATGCCGAATCGAATGTCTTCAGGGCGGGCCGGGGGACGTGGGCTCGATCGCGAAGGCCGCGAAGCTCGCCCTTGAAGAAGAGCGAGGCCAGCCCGGTGGGCGCATATCTGCCGCTCAGCCGGTCGCCCTCGACCCTCGCCTGCAGCCTGAGCTTACCCCAGCTCGTGTTGGCGGTCAGCTTCAGCGCATTGCCTTTGGCCAACCCCTTCGTGCCGGTGATGCGGAAGGTGCCGAGCGGCCCGAGGATCGTCGCGGCGACGGAGCCCCCTTCGCCGACGACGAACTCCACCGGCGTTTCGTAGGCGCCCTGGGGCATGACGAAGACGATGTTCCAGCGGCCGTCAATCTTGGCTGCCTTTCCCTCGCTCGCGGCAGTTGGCGGGGCGGCCGCGGCGAGGAGCAGGCAGAGACAGGCGCAGAGGATCGCTCTCAGCATTGGCACCTCGCTACGGCCTCGCCACCCAGCCTCATTATTGGATTCCATTCGTGGCGGATTGTGGGCAGCGTCGTTGGCCTCGACGGGGCCGGCGGCCTTGCCTAAAGTTGCCGCAAAAATCGGGGAGGACAAAGCGTGGCGGCAGCGGTCTCAGGGGATTATGTGATCGACGCGAAGCGGGACCGGCTCGTCATCTTCGCCTCGACGCTCGGCACCGTCTTCGAATGGTATGATTTCTTCATCTACGGGACGCTCGCCGCGGTCATCGGCAAGCAATTCTTCCCGGCCCAGAGCGAGACCGCCCAGTTCCTGCTCGCCCTGGCCAGCTTCGGGGTCGGCTTCGGGGTCCGTCCGATCGGGGCTGTGCTGTTCGGCTATCTCGGCGACAGGCTCGGGCGAAAATACACCTTCCTGGTCACCATCACCCTGATGGGCGTCGCCACCGCCGCGGTGGGGCTGATCCCGAGCTATGCGGCGATCGGAATGGCGGCGCCCGCCATCCTCGTCTTCCTGAGGGTGCTTCAGGGGCTGGCGCTGGGCGGCGAATATGGCGGAGCGGCGATCTACGTCGCGGAGCATGCGCCGAGGAACCGGCGCGGCTATTATACCAGCTTCATCCAGGCCGGGGTGATCGGCGGCTTCATCCTCTCCGTCGCCGTCGTCCTCGTCTCCGAAACGTTTGTCGACAAGGCCGAGTGGGAAGCCTGGGGCTGGCGGATTCCCTTCCTCTTCTCGGTCGTTCTTCTCGCCGTGTCCCTGTGGGTTCGCCTGAAGCTCAAGGAGAGCCCGGTCTTCCAGGCGATGAAGGAAGCGGGCGAGGTCGCCAAGAACCCGCTCAAGGAGACCTTCGCCACCCGCTCCAACGTCAAGCTCGTCCTCGTCGCCCTGTTCGGGATCGCCGCGGGACTCACCGTCATCTGGTACACCGCGCAGTTCCAGGCGATGTACTTCCTCCAGAATTCGCTGAGGATCGAGGATACCGCGGCGCGCGCCATGATCGGCGCCGCCGCCATTTTCTCGGTGGGCTGGTTCATCCTGTTCGGCTGGCTTTCCGACCGGGTGGGGAGGAAGGGACCGATCGTCATCGGCTACGTCCTCACCATCGTCCTGATGTTCCCCTTGTTCTACTGGATGGCCTCGGCCGCCAATCCGGAGCTGTCGGCGGCGATGCGCAAGAATCCGGTCGTCGTCACCGGGAGCGACTGCACTTATGCGCCCTTCGCCAAGGTGCAGCCGACCCAATGCGGCAAGCTGCTCGACGCCCTGTCCAAGAAGGGCATTGCCTATTCGACCGTCGAGGCGGCGGCCGGCGCGCCCGCGGGCGTGACGATCGGCGGAGTGGCCGTCGACGCCTCGGATCCGGCCTCGCTCGATTTCGGCCTCAAGATCGCCGGCTACAAGCTCGAGAAAAGCGCGCCGACCTTCGCCCAGGCGCTCCAGGTGATCCTCGCCATCGTCCTCATCGGCCTGTGCTCGGGGATGACCTACGGGCCGGTCGCAGCGTTGCTGGTCGAGTTGTTCCCGGCGCGGATCCGCTACACTTCCATGTCGATCCCCTACCACATCGGCACCGGCTATTTCGGCGGCTTCCTGCCCTTCATCAGTCAGTATATCGTCGCCAAGACGGGCGATCCCTTCGCCGGCCTATGGTACACGATCGGGGTGGTCGCGATGGCCCTCGTCGTGACCTTGTTCTGGCTTCCGGAAACGGCGGGCAAGGAGCTTGAATAGACCTGCTCCCCTCCCTGGAAGGGAGGGGAGGCTTTCCCCGAACCCCTGCACCCGCTATCCGCCCCTTCGTGCCCGAGCCCCATTCCCCGCTGCGCCTGCTGCTCGACGGCGAGGCCCTTGTCGAGAACTGGCGCTGGCTTCGGCAGCAAGGCGCCGGCGCCGCCTGCGGGGCGGCGGTCAAGGCGGACGGCTACGGCCTCGGCGCCCGCGACGTCGTGATGCGGCTCGCCAATGAGGGCTGCCGCGACTTCTTCGTCGCCACCTGGCGCGAGGCCGAGGCACTGGCCGAATGGCTGGGCCCGGCATCGCTGTCCGTGCTTCACGGCCTTGCGGAAGAAGACGTCTCGCACGCGGCCGCTTCAGCCGCCCGTCCGGTGCTGAACACCCCGCTCCAGGTCGAGCGCTGGAGGTCGCACGGCAGGGGGCGCCCCTGCGACGTCATGATCGACACCGGCATCAACCGGCTCGGCCTCAGCCCCGAGCAGGTCGGGGAGGGGATTCTCGACGGGCTCGAGATCGACGTCCTGATGAGCCACCTCGCCTGCGCCGACGAGGACGAGGCGATGAACGCCCGCCAGCTCGCCGCCTTCACCGAGGTCGCCGCGCGAGTCCCCGCCAGGCGCCGGAGCCTCGCCAACAGCGCCGGAATCTGCCTCGGGGCCGATTACGCCTTCGACCTCACCCGGGCCGGACTGGCGCTTTACGGCGGAATCCCCCGGCGCGAGGCGGCGGGCCATATCCGCCAGGTGGTCAGGGTCGAAGCGCAGATCGTCCAGCGCCGCCGGGTCGAGGCGGGCGGCACGGTCGGCTACAACTCGACCTGGCGGGCGGACTCGACGGCCGAGCTCGCGATCCTCAACCTCGGCTATGCCGACGGCTATCTGCGGGGTTTCTCCGGCACCGGCCGCGCCCGGCTGCCGCGCGGCTATGCGCCCGTCGTCGGCCGGGTCTCGATGGACCTGACCGCCATCCTCGTCGACGAGGCGCCCGAGCTGGAGGAGGGCGACTGGGTCGAGCTCGATTATTCCCTGCCCGCGGCGTCGGCGCAGTCGGGGCTGTCGCAATATGAGCTTCTGACGAGTCTGGGGGGAAGGCACGCGCGAGTGTGGGAGTAGCTTCCCCTCCCTGGAAGGGAGGGGTCAGGGGTGGGTAGGCGAGCGCAGCGAGACTTTTGCCGACTCCGAGCTTCGGCCGCCTTCGGCGGACCCACCCCCGGCCCCTCCCTTCCAGGGAGGGGAGGCAACCACGCGCAACCCGGCTCGTTCAGCCCCCATGGCCCGTATCGCCCACCTCTCCGACGTCCATTTCGGCTGCCAGGACGACAAGGTCGTCGACGGCGCCAACGCCTGGCTTCAGGAGCAGCAGCCCGATCTGATCATCGTCAGCGGCG
Source organism: Allosphingosinicella sp. (assembly GCA_036386555.1). Taxonomy (GTDB): domain Bacteria; phylum Pseudomonadota; class Alphaproteobacteria; order Sphingomonadales; family Sphingomonadaceae; genus Allosphingosinicella. The sequence continues at coordinate 24,806 of DASVVM010000066.1, read as the reverse complement.
ACTTCACCCAGCGCGCCCGGGTGGAGCAGTTCAAGCAGGCCTCGACCTGGCTCAACAAGCTTCGGGCCGCGGGCTGGCCGGTGCTCGCCGTGCCCGGGAATCACGACATCCCGCTCTACGACATCGCCACCCGCTTCGCGGCGCCGCTCCACCGCTACAAGAAGTACATCTCCAACGACCTTTGCCCCTGGTTCGAGAATGACGAGGTCGCGGTGCTCGGAATAAACACCGCCCGCTCGCTCACCATCAAGGACGGCCGGATCAACCGCGAGCAGATGAAGATCATCGAGGACCGTTTCGCCGCGGTGGCACCCGAGAAGACCAAGATCCTCGTCACCCACCACCCGCTCTTCTCGATGCCGATCGGGGAGGGGACGGAGCTCACCGAGGCGGTCGGCCGGCACGAGGACGCGGTGACCGCCGTGTGCCGCGCCGGGGTCAACATCGCGCTCGCCGGCCATTTCCACCGCACCTATGCCGAAGCGGCGCGCAGGATGGTCGAGAGCGCCGGAGGCGCGCTCGTCATCCAGGCCGGCACCGCGACCTCCAAGCGCCTCCGCAACAACGAGCTGCAGAGCTTCAACTGGATCCACGCCCACCGCAACAACGACATCGAGCTCCAGGTGATCGCCTGGGACGGCACCGGCTTCCGCCGCGGCAACCACGTCCGCTTCGGCTATGACGGCGAGAATTGGAGCTCGAAGACGATCGCCCATGATTCGCCGAAGGAAGTGGCGGTGGCGCAGCTGGGCCATCCTCCCCTCCCTTCAAGGGAGGGGATCGATCCGGCCGCCATGTCCCCCGGACATGGCTGCGAACGTCCGGGGGACGTTCGCACCAGATCGATGGTGGGTCCGCCGAAGGCGGCCGAAACTCCGACGTCGTAAAGTCTCGCTTTGCTCGCCTACCCACCCCTCACCCCTCGCTTCCAGGGAGGGGAAACACATCCGAGCTACATCTCCACCAGCGGCTTCGGCGGCGGGTAGGTGAAGCGCTGGGCGCGGATCCAGCGTGACGCGAGATATTTGGTGCCGCGCGTCACCGGCAGGCCGGCATGGAGGGTCAGCGGGTCGGCGCGCCCGTCCGGGGCCGCGTTGCGGAAGATGAGCGCATCCCCGGCGCCGCCGCGATAGGACAGGCCCGTGCGCGGAAAGCTCGTCTCGCCGCCCTCATAATCGTCGGAAAGGTAGACGAGGGCGGTGAGGATCCGCTGGTTGGGCTCGGCCGGCAGCGCGTCCATGTGCGGCTTGTACTCGCCTCCGGGGCGATAGCGGAGCAGCTGCAGCGGCTCGCCCTGCTCGATCCGGGTTCCGCTCACCGCCGCGATCCGCCGGTTGAGGGCGTTGACGACCAGATCCTCGCTGAACACTCCGAACGTCGCCGCGTCGGACGAACGCACCGGGTGCGGCACCATCGCGCCGGTCGACGGGTCGACCACCATCGAGGGCTGGAGCGCCGGCTCCAGCGCCTTGCACAGATAGGCGCATTCGGCCGCGGTCATGAAGCCCTCGCACGCCGCGGCGCGCGGCGCGGTGCTGAGCGGGCGGACCGGAGGCGGGCGCTCGGGAAAGCCGTTCGGGTCGAGCTTCATTTCGCTGAGCAGCCGAAGCTGGGCGGCCGCCCCGGCATTGCGAGGCGCCAGAGCCGTCAGCGTCGCCACGGCGCCCGGCCAGTCGTCCGCCCCGCCGACTCCCGCCGCGAGGAAATAAGCGTGGAGCAGGGCCGAATCCGGATCGCCCTTCGCCCCGGCCGAAGCGAGCAGCCTGCGCGCCTCTGCGAGATCGCGGCGGACGATATTCCCGGCGATCCGCCATTGCGCCAGCGCCGCCTCCGCCGCGGCGTCGCCGGCGCCCGCGGCGCGGATCAGCAGCGCCGCCGCCTCCGCGAAGCGCTGCTCGCCCACCAGCCTTTCTACCTGACCGATCGTGCCGCCCGGAGCCATCCGCTTTCCCTAGGCCGCGCCGCCCGATAAAAAAAGCGCTCGCCCGCGCCGGGACCGCCCGATCCTTGCGGTTCCCGCGGACCGGCATTAGCGCAGGGCGCGATGAAAGTCGTCGGCAGCTACCAAAAGGACGGCTACGCCCATCTCAAGGGGCTGGTGCCGGTCGAGGTCGCCCAGGCCTTCCTTCAGCGCCTGAAGGAGGATATCGGCCCGGCGCCGATCCCGCTCAGCCGGGCCCCCAGCCACGTCAACCTCCTGAACAGGCCGGCGTTCGAGGCCTACGGCCATCTCTATACGCCGATGCTCTATTTCCTCTGGGGCCTGACTCCGATCATGGAGCAGGTGGTCGGCCGCGAGCTGCTTCCGACCTACGATTATCTGAGAGTCTACCGCCAGGGCGACGTCTGCAAGGTCCATTCCGACCGCTATTCCTGCGAGCACAGCCTGTCGCTGACTCTCGGATATAGCGACGGCAGGCCATGGGCGCTCGAGGTCGAGACGGCGCGAAGCGAGCCGTCGGCGCGGGTCGACGAGGATTTCGGCTCCGGGCCGCGATCGTCGATCGCGATGGAGGTGGGCGACGCAGTGCTCTACCAGGGCGTCCACCACCGCCATGGCCGGACCGCGCCCAATCCGAACCGCTGGTCGGCGCATCTCTTCCTGCACTGGGTGGACCGCACCGGGCCGTATCGCGACCATGCCTTCGACGGGCAGCTCAGCCCCGCCCCGGTCGATTTCAGCTTTTCCTGACCGACGAAAAGCCGGCCCGCGGCAGGGTCCGGAAACTTCTCACCCCTGTCCCCGGCTGGAGCTTGAGCCGCCGCCGTTCGACAAAAAAAGGGGGCCGGGACATTCGTCCCGGCCCCCAGAAGGTGATTGCCGCGTCGCTTAGAAGCGGGCGCGGAAGCCGCCGTAGAAGGTACGTCCACGGAAGGAGAAGATCGCGCTGCCGGCGCCGGTCGCGGTGGTCGCACCGCGGGGAACCCCGCGGTCGAGCACGTTGTCGACTCCGAAGTAGAACTTCAGCGTGTTGCCGTTCTGGTCCTTGGCGAGGTCGAAATCGACCCGGAGGTCGTGATACATCACGTCGTCGAAACGCTCGACCGGGAACGCGTCGACATTGCCCGGCGGCAGCCCGTTGATCGGGAACAGGCTGGCGTAGGTCGTGATAAGCTGCGGCCCGATGTAGCGCATCCGGTAACCGAGCGTGACATCTCCAAGCCCAAAGTCGAAGTCCCACCGGAACTCGTCCGTCGGATCGCCCAGCTGGTTCAAGACCCGCGTTTCGAAGGTCGGGTCCGACGGGTTCTGGAAGTTCGCGTTCTCGAATTGGTGCGTGTAGATCAGGCTGGTATTGAAATCGACCGGGCCGAAATCGTGGCGATAGGCGAAGTTGACGTCGACGCCGCGGCGCCTGCGGGACGCGAAGTTGAGAGGCTCGACGATCAGCGAGTTCTCGATGACACGACCGGCACCCTCACCGTTCGGTCCAGGCCCGCTGGTCAGGTTACGCGTAAACTGCGGGCAGAAGGGATTGTCGGGGAATTGCGCCTGATCGTAGCAGGCGTTGACGATCGCCTGGGCCGACAGGGAGACAATGACGTCCTTCACCTCGATGTCGAAATAATCGACCGAGAGGCTCAGGCCGCGGACCCAGCGCGGCTGGAAGACGGCGCCCAACGTCCAGCTGTTCGACGTCTCGGCCACCAGGTCGACGTTCGAGCCGCTGATGATGCCGAGCGACGGAGCGACGCTCGACAGAAGGGGCAGCAGCGGGCCAAGCGCAGCCGCGCAATTGCCCGGCCGGCTGGAGGTGCCGGCGTTGATCTGGTTCGGCTGACACGGATCCTGGAATCCGGGGGCGAAGTTCGGGACCTGCGGGAAAGCCGTTTCCGACACGTTCGGCGCACGCACCGCGCGGCTGTAATTGCCGCGGAACCGGATGTCGCGGACCGGCGACCAGTCGACGCCCGCATTGTACGACCAGACCGTACCCGTTCCGCCCTGATATTTCGCGACGCGCGCGGCGCCGCTCAGGGTGAGCTCCTCGAAGAAGGGAACGTCCTTCAGGACCGGGATCTGGATTTCGGCAAAGGCCTCCTTCACCGTGAAGGGATCGGGCTGGAACGACGGGATGGAGACGCCGTTGGTGTAGCCCTGGGTAACGAACGGATCCTGCTCGTAGAAGGCCTTCTCACGCCGATATTCGGCGCCGACCGCGAAGCGGATCGGGCCGCCCGGAAGCTCGAAGACCTGGCTCGAATCGCCGGAGACGAAGCCGGACAGGACCAGCTGGCTCAGGCCGGAGCTTGCCGTAAAGGTCCGCGCGAAATAGGCGATGGCCGCAGAATTGTCGGCGCCTCCGAGCGGATTGTAGGGTACGCAGGCCGCGATGTCGGCCGCCAGGCGAGCGGCGTTCTCGGCAACTAGAATGGCGGGGGTCCGAGCGATAGGCACGGCCGCCGCAGGATCGAACTGCGAGCGGCACTGGATCTGTCCGGTGACCGGGTTGCGGCCGGCATCCATAGCCAGCGAGAAACGCTGCCGGTCGATGAAGCCGCCGGTGGTGATGTCCTCGCGGAACTTGCCGTAATTGGCCGAGACCTCGTAGCTCCAGTCGTCGTTGAACGTCCCGCGCAGACCCGCGACCACGCGATAGGTGTCGCGCTTGAAGTCTTCATCGCGCAGGCCGACGTCGAGCAGGTTGCGTGCGACAAGGACGCGATAGGTCCCCGCTGCGATCGCGGCCCGCTGGGCGGCCGTCAGGTCGCCGGGAATATTGTTCACGGCGGGCCCGGGGTCGATGTCCGTGAACAGCGGACATGCGGTGGTGATCTGGGGGTTGCAGTTCGACGCCAGGATCTGCGCGGCCAGGAACGCGCTGTCCTGCGGGCGCAGGAACGGGTTGTCGAGCCGGATCCGTTCGCGGAAGTCGCCGATGCTGCCATTCACGGCGTTGCCCGACTGGATGAACGAGGGACCGGCGTTGTTGCCGAGCGCGTTGACGCGGTTCCACTTGGCTTCGACGAAAACCTCGGCGGCGTCGCTGAACTCATAATGCGCCAGCATGTTGACGTTGAAGCGCTCGGTGAACGGCAGGATCGAAACGTTCCTGCCTTCACGGCCGGTCTGGCCGTTGCCGCCGAGGAAGACGGGATTCTGGCTGGTGCCGATCCGCGTACCCGTTTGCGGGACGAGCGTTCCGTCCTGGGCAAAGATGTAGGTACAGTTGAAAGGCGTGCCGTTGGCATTTGTGGGACCGTTGTTCGCGGCCGTCGCGTTGCCGCACGGCCCCCCTTCGAACACGGGAGTGTTGGGGTTGTCGGGGCGGAAGCTGATCGGCACGATGCCGTTGAAGTGGATCGTGCTGCTGCGGATGTCCGTGAAGAACGCAGTATCCGGGAACTGGTCGCCGCCATTGACCAGGCCTGCGCCGCCGTCGAGGTCGATCCCGATGAAATTGTCCTGGCGGCGGAACGCGTCGACGTCCGACGCGAAGACGCGATCGGTGCGCGCATATTCGCCGTGAAGGGTGACGTTGCCGCGACCCCCGCCGAAGTTGCGGCCGGCCATCGCCGAAACATACTGGTTGCCGCTGAAGCCTTCCCCGGTGACGCCGGCCTGGCCGCGGACCTGGTAGCCGTCGAAGTTGCGGCGAAGGACGAAGTTCACGACGCCCGCGATGGCGTCCGAACCGTAAATGGCCGAGTTGCCGCCCGTCACGATGTCGACGCGCTCGATGAGGTCGTTCGGGATCGTGTTGATGTCGGGCGACACCGCGTTGTTCAGGATGTCCGCGGGGACGTGGCGGCGGCCGTTGACCAGCACGAGGGTGCGCTGGGTGCCGAGGCCGCGAAGGTCGAGCAGGTTGAGGCCCGCGATGCCGATGCCGAGGCCCGGATTCTGCTGGGCGAACGTGCTGCGCAGCTGCGGCAGGTCGTTCAGCGTGTCGCCGATATTGGTCTGGCCCTGCTGGAAGAACTGCTCGCCGCCGATCGAGGTGATCGGAACGGTGGATTCGAGATTGGGGCGGCGGATGCGCGAGCCGGTGACGGTGATCGTCCCGCTGTCCTGCGCGGCCGTGGGAGCGGCGCCTTCGCCCTGCGCGCCGACATCGGCCTGGGTGCCGGATTCGATCTCGGCTTCGCTCTGGCCGACCTGGGCCTCAGGGTCCTCTTCGGCCTGTGCCTGCGCAGAAGCCGGGCTCGCGAGCGCGAGCGAAAGACCGACAAACGTAAAAGAGCCGAGCGCGCTGGTGCCCAGCAGGCCAAATTTTCTCATCCCGAATCATCCCTCTTGATCAGCCGCGCTTGCTGCGCACGGCTTCTGCATGGACGCAGAGACGATTCAGACCCACCGCGCAAGACTGGCGCGACGGCGGTTAATCGAAAGTTCAGGCAGTGTAGCCGTTCTGCAACATCCCGCGATACGCGTGTTCAGAAAAAAGCAATTGCGGAGAAGCGCTTGGCGCTACCGCTCCACGCACAGCGCGATGCCCATGCCGCCGCCGATGCACAAGGTCGCCAGGCCTTTCCGCGCGTCGCGCCGCGCCATTTCGTAGAGCAGGGTGGTCAGCACCCGCGCGCCGCTCGCGCCGATCGGGTGGCCGATGGCGATCGCTCCGCCGTTGACGTTGACCCGGTCGGGGTCCCAGCCCAGCTCCTTGCCGACCGCCAGCGCCTGAGCGGCGAACGCCTCATTGGCCTCGATCAGGTCGAGATCCGCGACCGACCAGCCCGCTTTCTCGAGCGCCCGCCGGGTCGCCGGCACCGGGCCGATGCCCATGATCGAGGGGTCGACTCCGGCCGACGCCCAGCTCGCCACGCGGGCGAGTATCTTGGCGCCGCGGCGTTCGGCTTCCTCGCGGCTCATCACCACCAGAGCGGCGGCGCCGTCGTTGAGCCCCGAGGCGTTGCCGGCGGTGACTGTGCCGTCCTTGCGGAAGGCCGGTCGAAGCCCGGCGAGCGCCGACTGCTCGACTCCGTCCCGAATATATTCGTCATTCTCGACGATCGTCTCGCCCTTGCGGGTCTTCACCGTCACGGCGGCGATCTCGTCCCGGAAGCGGCCCTCGGCCCGGGCCGCGGAAGCCTTGTTCTGGGACGCCGTCGCGAAGGCGTCCTGGTCGTCGCGGGTGACCTGATATTGCTCGGCGAGATTCTCGGCGGTGATGCCCATGTGATAGCCGTTGAAGACGTCGGTCAGGCCGTCCTTGATCATCGTGTCGATGAGGCCGAGGTCGCCCATCTTGGTGCCGCCGCGCAGATGCTGGGCGTGGGCGGAAAGGCTCATGCTCTCCTGGCCGCCGGCGATGACGATGCTTGCGTCGCCGGTCTGGATCGCCTGGCTCGCCAGGGCCACCGCGCGAAGGCCCGAACCGCACACCTGGTTCACCCCCCAGGCCGGGACTTCCTTGGGCACTCCGGCCGCCATCGAGGCCTGGCGGGCCGGGTTCTGGCCCTGCGCCGCGGTCAGCACCTGGCCGAGGATGACCTCGCTCACCTCTTCCGGCGCCACTCCGGCCTGCTCGAGCGCCGCCAGGATCGCCGTCCGCCCGAGCTCGTGCGCCGGGGTCGCGGCGAAGGCGCCGAGGAACGAGCCCACGGGCGTGCGCTTGGCGGCGGTGATGACGACGTCGGTGGATGGCATTGCGGGGCTCCTGCTGCGGTCGAACGCTCGTCATCCCAGCGAAGGCTGGGATCCCGGCGGGTGAGGCGCGCTGTTCTTCACCCCTCGGGGCCCCAGCCTTCGCTGGGGCGACGTGGGTGCCCCTAGCACCGCCCCGCATTGCGGGAAAGCCAGCCTGCGAGCGGTTCCCACAGAGCCGCCTTCGCCCGTCCGCCGACGACCATCCCGACATGCCCCTGGGCCAGCTCCAGCCGCTCCCCGGCCCCGGTGGCGGAAGCGGCCGGGACGATCCGGTCGCTGGTCGAGACGACGTCGAGGAACGGGCAGGGGAGGGCTCCGGGATCGGCGAGCCGCCACTCGCCCCGCCCGGTGACGTCGCGGCCGAACATGTCCTCGAACAGCTCCCGCGCCGCTTCGTGCGGAAGCGGCGGCCCGTCATTGGCCCAGTCCTCGAGCGTCACGAACGCCCGGGCCTCCGCGCTGCCCTCCGCCATTCCGGCGAAGGCTTCGAACTTGGCGACGGTGCGCGCCGGATCGAGGCTCCAGAAGGCGCTCTGGAGCACCTCCATCGGCAGGCAGCCGAGCGCCCCGGACGTCGCCGCCGCGCCTTCCCACAACCGGGCGAGCGCGGCCCGGGCCTCGTCCGGAAAGCCGCCGAATCGCCAGGGCGCGGCGATCGCGGCAACCGCCGGAGCCCCTCCCGGCCCGGCCGCGGCCAGGGCCATCGTCCCGCCCAGGCAATAGCCGACCAGGGCCGGCGGCTCCCCCAGCGCCGAGATCAGCGGCAGAAGCACCTGCTCGACATGGCCCGCCACCGAGAGCGCCGATCGCGACTCCACCTCCCAGCCCCAGTCGAGCAGAAGCGGCCTCGCCCCGCCCTCGGCCGCAAGCCAACTGAGCAGCGAGCGCTGGGGCAGGTCGAGGATCGAGGGCGGGTTGATCAGCGACGGCACGAACAGGACCGGCGGCCCCCGTCCCCCGTAATCGCGGACCTTCGCGCCCAGAAGCTCGGCGACCGCCTCAGGCGGCTCGGCCGGCGCCGCCCGCTCCGCCTCCTGATAGCGCCTGAGTCCGGCGAGCGCCCGCGCCAGCCGCTCGGGCGAGCCCTCCGTCTCGCGGCGCAGCATGGCGAGGAACAGAGGCAAAGGCCTCGGTCTGTGTTGCGGCGCGTCAAGCTTCGGTGCTAGAGCAGTCGCCTCCATTGAGGGATCATTCATGGCGGCCTCGGGATCCGGCGACGACGTCGTCATCATCAAGAAATACGCGAACCGGCGCCTCTATGACACCGAAAGCTCGTCCTACATCACATTGGAGCGCCTGGCCGAGATGGTCCGCCAAAAGCGCGAGTTCAAAGTCGTCGACGCCCGCTCCGGCGAGGACATCACCCACAACGTCCTCACCCAGATCATCATGGACGAGGAGAGCCGCGGCGAGACCCTTCTCCCGGTCAGCTTCCTCCGCCAGCTGATCGGCCTCTACGGCGGCGGCCAGATGCAGTCGATGCTTCCCCAATATCTCGAAGCGAGCCTCGAGGCCTTCCAGCGCAACCAGAGCCAGATGCGCGACGCTCTGGCCGGCGCCTTCACCGCCAATCCCTTCGCCGAGCTCGCCCGCCGCAACATGGAGCTGTTCCAGTCCGCGGCCGGCGCCCGCCCGCCCGCCGCGGGGGCGGCGCCCGGCGCCGCCGGGCCCGACGACGACGAGATCGAACGCCTCCGCGCCCAGCTCGCCGACCTCCAGGCCAAGGTCGACCAGCTGAAGCGGTAGGGGATCGTCACGGCCTCGAGAGGGTTGTCATGAGCCGTCGCCCTGAACTTGTTTCAGGGTCCATCTGGTCACCCGTCCGGGAGGCGGATAACTGGATGCTGAAACAAGTTCAGCATGACGAACAAGGGGTCTTCGAATGCGCCTGCCGATCGCCGCTCTGCTTCTCGCCTCCGCCGCCGCCGCTTCCGCCCAGCCCGCCGCGCCTCCGCCCGCCCCCACGGGCCCGGTGACCGTCATCCATGCCGGCCGCCTTCTCGACCGCCCCGGCCGGCCGCCGCGCGGCCCCTCCACGATCATCGTCCAGGGCGGCCGGATCGTCGCGGTCGAGGACGGCCACCGGCCGCCCCCGGCCGGAGCCACGCTCGTCGACCTCTCCGCCCGCTTCGTCCTTCCCGGCCTCATCGACAGCCACGTCCATCTCGATTCCGACGCCGGAGGGACCGCCGCGCTCGTCGAGGATCTGACCGGCAACGCGCCCGAGAAGACCCTGCGCACCCTCGCCAATGCGCGCAAGACGCTCCAGGCCGGCTTCACCACCGTCCGCAACCTCGGCGACGGCTCCGGCGCGACCCTCGCCATCCGCGACGCCGCCGCACGCGGCGAGGTCGACGCCCCCCGGATCGTCGACGCCGGCCGCTCCATCTCGACCACCTCGGGCCATATGGACGCGACGCTGGGCCTCGCCGACGACCTCCACTCCGCCGTCGGCCAGGAAAATCTGTGCGACGGCGCCGACGCCTGCCGCCGGGCCGTGCGGACCCAGGTCCGCCGCGGCGTCGACGTCATCAAGATCGCAACCACCGGCGGGGTCAACAGCCGGATCGGCGCCGGCCTCGGCGCCCAGATGTTCGACGACGAGGCGAAGGCGATCGTCGAGACCGCCCGGCTCTACGGCAAGAAGGTGGCGGTCCATGCCCACGGCGCCGACGGGATCAACATGGCGCTGGCCGCCGGAGCCGCCTCGATCGAGCACGGCACGATGCTGGACGACGAGAGCGTCAGGCTGTTCAAGCGCTCCGGCGCCTTCCTCGTCCCGACCCTGTCGACGGTGAACGGCTATCTCGAGCGCCTCGCCGCCGATCCAAACGCTTATTCGGCCGAGGTCCTTCCCAAGATAAGGTGGCGGATCTCGATCACCGGAAAGAATGTCGCCAAGGCCTGGCCGGCCGGAGTCAGGATCGCCTTCGGAACCGATGCCGGAGTCTCGAAGCACGGCCGCAACGCCGACGAGTTCGAGCTGATGGTCCGCCACGGAATGCCCGCCGCCGCCGCCATCCAGGCCGCCACCACGAGCGCCGCCGAGCTGCTCGGCCTGGCCGCCGAAGTGGGATCGATCGAGCCCGGCAAGAGCGCCGACCTCATCGCCGTCGAGGGCGACCCGCTCGCCGACGTCACCGTCCTGAAGCGGGTCCCCTTCGTCATGGCCAGGGGCAGGGTCGTGAAGGACCGGCGCTGAAAATCCTCCCCTGCATTTGCAGGGGAGGGGGACCATGCGAAGCATGGTGGAGGGGCCTTTCTGAATCTGGAAGAGCCCCTCCACCGCTTCGCGCGGTCCCCCTCCCCGCGCAATCGCGGGGAGGATTTATGACGGTCACCGCGGCTTGACGAACTTCAGGGTCATCCGGTCGCTCTCGCCGATCGCCAGGAACCGCTCGCGGTCCTTGTCGCCGCCGCGAAGGCTCGGCGGAAGCGACCAGACTCCGTTCGGATGGTCCTTGGTGTCGGCCGGGTTGGCGTTGATCTCGCTGGCCGCGACGAAGCGGAACCCCGCCGCCTCGGCCAGGCGCCGGACGGTCGAGACCTTGATGTAGCCCGACGATTTCTCCCGCGCCGGATCGGCGGTTTCGGGAAGCCGGTGCTCCGCCACCCCAAGCGTCCCGCCGGGCTTGAGCATCGCGAACATCTGCCGGAACGCCTCGTCGGCGAAGGGCTTCTCCGGCATGATCCAATTGTGGACGTTGCGGAAGGTGAGAACGACGTCCGCGGTCCCCGCCGGCACCGCCGGCTGGTCCGCGCCCGGACGGCCGGCGGGGAAGGAGGCCAGGCGCATATTGCCGTAGAGGGCCGGGTCCTTTGCCATCAGCGCCTTGGCGCCGTTCAGTCCGTTGCCGTTGGCCGCCGCATAATAAGTGCCGTTCTCGCGAAGCAGGGGCGCCAGGATCTCGCTATACCAGCCTCCGCCCGGCCAGATCTCGACGACCGTGTCGGTCGGCTTCACCCCGAAGAAGCCCAGGGTCTCGCGCGGGTGCCGGTACTGGTCCCGAGCCCGGTTCGCCTCGCTCCGAGTCGAAGCCCCCACCGCCGCAGCGATCGCCGTATCCGAATGAAGCTCCGCCTCCGCCGCCGCCACCGCCTTGGGCGAAGGCGCGCAGCCCGAAGCGGCGAGCAGCGCGAGGGCGAGTGCAGCCGAGGCGGCGAGGCGTCTGGCGGTCATGGCGAGTCTCCGTTTTGCTGTGCGTCGGTCGACGCGTCCATGGCCGAGCCGCGAAGGCCGCGCAACCTGTGCCAAGGGCGGTAGGGGGCGCGGGGGAATGGAGTGGCGCCGCGCGGCGTGACACCCTCCCCGTCACCCCGACCCCTCCTGGTCACCCTGAACCCTCCTCGTCACCCTGAACTTGTTTCAGGGTCCGGTTTCGAGCATCGCGGCGGTCACCGGACTGGATCCTGAAACAAGTTCAGGATGACGCTAGGGCCAACCCGATGAACGACCCCTCGACCCTCATCTGGTCCGCCGCGGCCGCCTTCGCCACTTTGGCCCTCCTCGCCGGCTGGGCCGACCACCGCCGGGGCAAGCGCCGCGACCTCGACCGGCCCGGCTGGGTCCCGTGGCAGCTCATCCTGGTGCTCGCGATGATGGCGAGCGTGGTCAGCCTGGCGCTGGGGATTTTGGTTTAGGCTCGCGATCCCCGGCTCCGTTTCACTTGATCTTGAACAGCTCTCGCAACTGCTGCTGGCTCAGCTCCTGACGGTCTACTTCCTTCGCCAGGAAGGGATAGCGGCGCCCCAGGAAGCTTATTGAAATATCCCCGCGCGCATATTCCATGAGGATATTGCATCTTTCCTGCACATAGACGTCGTCCTGGTTGAGGCGGAGCAAGCTTATGGTGAGCGCAATCCGGCCCTGCAGCCCCGCTTCCAGGCTCGGGTTCGGCTTCAGCAGGCAGGCGGGAATATCCATGAAGAACCAGTTCTCCTGGACCTCGAACGGATCCAGAATGCCCGTGAGGTTTCCCTTCGAGCTGTTGACCCTGCCGCTGGCCAGGCGAAAATTGCTCCATTCATAGGCCAGATGGGGGTGAAGGGTTTTGGGAAGAAAGTGATCGATCGACCCTCGCTCGGGCAGATACATCGCAGTGTAGGCGCAGATGCCGGCATAGGCCGCATGGAGATGGCCCGCCGCTCTGCTCCAATAATGCTTGTTCCTGTATTGCTTCCAGGACGGCGAAGGGCAGATCGCCAGGAATGCGGCCCCCGGCTTTCGTACTTCGGAATCGAAGGTCGGATATTCGGGCCGGGGGGAGACCCCGATCACAGGACGACCCCATGCTGCTCCGCGAAGTAAAGCCAGCGAGGCCAGAATTTGTCGTCATCGGCTAGATGAAGGCTCAGCGTCGCCGAAATCTGCGCGACCTCCTCGGCGCTCGCTTCCGGCGCCAGCTGTAGGCGCTTCGCGGCCTCGATGGCTCGCTCCGCTTCCCGGGAGCGCGCATGCCGCAAACCGAAGAGCGGCGAGGTAAGCCACCCGGAGACGTCGCCATATTTGACGAAGTTGGTCTGCTCCAGCTTCACGTCCGTTCCGGCGCCGTAGAGGTGATAGAGGAGGTCGGTGGAGGCATCGAACGTCGCTTCCATCGACGCCAGGATCATCGGTGAGTGGGTCGCCGCGATCGCCTGGACGGCGAGCTCGCTGCTGAGAAGGTCTCCCACGCCCATCAATGCTGGAAGCACGATCCGCTGCCACTTGGGATGGAGATGGGCCTCGAGCTCGTCGACGATCACCAGCATCCTTCGGATCGGCGGTCGATCGAGCCGAGCGGCGGCCGCCTCATGCTTCTGCCACGACCAGATGATGAGATAGGCGAGCAGCAACACCCTCTGAACGCCCGAAGACGCATGAGTCACTGGAACCGTGCCGTAATTGTGCCTGATGGTCGGGATCTCACGGTCGTCGTCGGGCATCAGGATCGGTTCGCCGGGTCGGAGAGTTCCGAGGTCCTCGGGAGACAGGCGCTTCAGGACCGACTTGAACTGGTCGAACGTCTTTCGTTCCTCGGCCCTTTGCCAGCGCACCCAGTCGCGGATGAGGCCTTCGATAAACCCCGGCCTGCCATGCCAGACCTCGAAGGTCGTCAGGCTGCCGTTGATCGGCGACCTGCGGCTGAACCGGCCCCGCAGCGGGTCGGCCACGGCGAAGGACCCGTTGGCCCGGGAGAAGACCGCCAGGGCGTCGACCGCCATTGCCGGGCCGGGACGAATCCATTCGCCCAATTTGGAATCGAAGGATGCATTGACCGTGGAAAGGCGTCCGGAAGCTCCGCTCAGCGTATACTCCACCTGCGGAATTCCCCTCGCGACTCCGTCGCTCGGCAACGCCTCCTTGTCGGCCCAGACCCCTGTCGCCGCCCACCAGGCGAAATCGAGCAGGAAGGACTTGCCGAGACCATTGTCTCCCGTGACGATCGTCAGCCGCTGCCCGAATTCGAGCTGCATCTCACGGGCGGGCCCGGCATTGCTCAGGCGTAGCGACCTGATGGTTCTTCCGCCTTCTTCGTCGGCATCGGGCGGAGGGGGGAGTTCGCGCGTGACCGCGGTCATCTCCAAAGGTTCGGGCGCGAACGCTGCTTCCGCCGGGAGCAGATCGTCCATCGCTCTCCTCGAGAATATCCGCTCTTGCTCCACCGAATTGATATTGTATTCGCGAAAAAAACGTTGGACGAGATCCTCGTACCCGGGCTGGTCTCCTACGTCTTCGTCCTTGAACAACCAGATGGACAGCGCGTCGGCAGGGATTCGAGCCGCAAGATTCCTTTGCTCCAGGATATCCGTCATCAGGTCGAGATAGGATGATTTAAACCCCCATTGCTGTGTCGCACGAGGATGCAGGAACACGTCTTTGAAAGTCTGGGTATTGACGGTTTGCAGGCCCGCAGAGGGATATTTGTCTGCAACCCACTGCGGTGAGCTGCCCTTGAAAGGCTGGAAATAGTGCTCGCTTCGCCTGTCGATGCGGTGGTGCTTGTCCATGTGTTGCCGAGTGAGTCCGTCAAGGCTCACCCTGTCCATGCCGCCTATGCTTAGTCCGTATCTTTTGCAGGCTACGAAAGTTATTCCCAGGAATACATGGACCTCGGCGCGCAGAACGCTGATTGCTTTTAGTACAGCCTCAGACGAAAGATACATTGCCTCACCCCTGGACGAAGGAGCCGTCTCATCCTTGATCGGAATCTTCGACTTCGATGATGACTTTCCTCAGCTGCTCAACCATGATTTCGCAATATTCCTTTTTCGCGTCGATGCCGATGGCCCGAAAGCCGTGCTTGCGCGCGAAAAGCAGAGACGTTCCACTCCCGGCAAACGGATCGAGCACCACTCCACCCGGGGGCGTGGTCGTGAGAATCGGTATGCGAACCAGCTCCTCCGAGAAGCGGGCCTTGTGCAGCACGGCTTGGCCGCGCACTGGGGGAACTTCCCACGTATCGAGCGGCGGAAGTATGGTCCCGGCTTCGGAGCTCCTGCCGACCGCATTCTTGTCGAAATAATACCAGCGCTCCTTGACGAAATGGAACACATATTCGTGCGAGATCGAACATCGGTCGCGGACCTGGTCGGGAATTGGATTGGGCTTCACCCAGACGTTGTCATTCCTGACCAGCCAGCTACGATCCTGCATCTCGATCGCGAGTCGATGGGGGATGAGGAGTAACTGCTTCGGCACGCACCATTTCCCGTCCCCTTTCTTGTCTTGGGGACGGATTCCGAAGCGCCGGGCAGATTGTTTTGCTTCGCTGCTGCGATGCTGGCCTTTTCCGCTCCAGTACGTGTCGCCGATGTTTACCCAGAGGCTGCCGTTATCAGCCAGGATCGTTCGGGTGGCATCGAACACGTCGGCAAGACTGGAGATGAACTCCGAGGGATGAGTCTCTAGACCGATTTGCTGCTCCACCTCGTAATCGCGCTGGCCGTAAAAAGGGGGTGAAGTGACAATGCAGTTCACCTTCACTCCAGCGTCTGCGAGCAGCTTGAGGCCATCGCGCACGTCCATGTGAAGCACCAAGGCCGTGTCGTCCGCGTAATAGGCGCCATCCCTGAGCCGGTCCGACGCGAATCCGGCCTTCGACATCACTTTCGGGTGCATTGCCTCGTTGGCCCGTGTCGGCGGGCGTTTCTCGGCAACGGTCGTGTCGACCGGCCCTATGTCGGCCTTGTCAGCAAGATGGCGCATCTAGGTCTCAACATGGAGCATGGAGGGGGCCATGCCCAACGGAATCGGGTGAAGCGAGCGAGAAGCCGCGTCGCGTGGCCGCCAGCCCGTACCGGGTCCGGGGTGGCCGCCGGTCGGGAGCCGGCCAGGCGAATCGATTCCCAGGTCACTCAGGCTCTTCAATTTGTAGATACGCATCCATCTCCCCTGATCGTGCCGACCCCGCCAGCGTGCCTTTTTACGAGTTTGCGAGGAATGAAATAGGAAGTGCTTGGACCCATTCACGAAGCCCTGGACACCCCGGCGAAACGAGGCCGGATCATCCAGGACCCCTGGGTTCTTGCTATGAACGTAGAGGGAACGGGAATGCAAGCGGCGCGATTGAAGTAACCGAACATCGTTTCGCATCACCGCCTCGATCTGCGGCGTCTGGTTTCGAGCTCCGCCTCGAGGGGGGGGTAAAAAGGCCTTCGCCCAGCAGGGACTCTTCTATTCCCTATCGGAGAGGCGCAGTCGTCAATCCCTCCACCCTCCTCCGGCCAACCGCCGCCGCCTTCGCCGCTTTGGCCCTCCTCGCCGGCTGGGCCGACCACCGCCGAGGCAGGCGGAGAAACCTCGACAAGCCGGGCTGGGTGCCGTGGCAGCTGATCCTGGTGCTGGCGATGATGGCGAGCGTGGTGTGCGTGGCGCTGGGGGTTTTGGTTTAGGGCAAGCTGCTCAGGCGGCGATATTCCACATCGCCCGCCAGTTCGGAGCGACCTGATCTGACGATGCGCCGAGCCGATCCATCTCGAACTTCAGATCGAGAAGGAGCTGTCTACCTTCCTTCTCATCGAGCCACTCGGCCATATATGGGAACATCGCCGTGTGCGATCGGACGACGCGTGGCGTCCACGGCATCTTCTCGGCGGCCTTCGCCTCACCGAGGATTTCAAGCATCCGCGCCCGGATGGTCTCGGGGGTGTGCTGGATTGGCGGCGTAAGCTGCATCGGCTCGGCAAACAGCTCGCCGCGCTGGGGCACGTGGCCGAACATGTCTTCGATGGCGCTCACGACCCTGCTTGAATCATATACGGGGCCTGACGGCAATGGCGATGGTCAACCGTCCAGAAGCTTGTCCACAAGTTTCTCGATTTCGTCCCCAATTCCTTCTTCGATCAGCGCGTCGCGAACCCGCTTGCGAGCGCGCTGGAACTTCTCGCCCTCGACAAGCACCACCGCACTAGCCACGGCTTCGGCATGTGCACCGGCCTTCGCAAGCTCGCAGTGCAACGCCTCCGCTGCGGCGAACGATGGGATGGGAAGATTGAATATCACTTTGTCGAAATCCCGCGCTCCGAATTGCCCTCGCGATTGATAACGCTCGGTCCGAGCACGCGCAGTCTCGCTGTTAATGATGGCAGTCAGATAATGCGCCTCTTGCTCGGTAGCAGGCGATGTCCAGTAGAGCTTGTGATCAATCACCGCTCGCTCGTTACGAATGACGCAGGCCGCTGGTAGAGTGCCGGCCTTAGCATAGATCACACGGAGCCCTGCCGGCGGGAATTGATTCGACAGCCCACGTTGGAAGTTCCAGCGGTCCACAAGTGTCATGTTGGGGTTGGCAGACAGGCTGCTCCACAATTCCTCCGCTTGAGCCATCCACCCGGCTAACTTATCATGGCTCCGCTTCTCGCCAAGGGCCGTTGCAGCGGTGAGCACGACGCCATCCGCAGCCACTGGTATTACCCCTTCGAAGGCCCGCCAAAGGCGGTAGGGAAGAATGCTCTCACCAAGGAGAACCGGTCGAAGGAACTCGGCCTCGACTTGGTTCTCGATCGCGGGCAGGTCGCGCCACGGCTGCTTTTCTAGAGCGGAACGCCGGCTCATGACCATCGGCGCACCAGGGTCAGCTCCCAAACGTCCCATTGACTTTCTTTCGACCAGGCTGAGCATGCGCGGGACCAACGTGGCCCCTTGCCGAAATGCGGCCCGATAGGCGGAACCCCCTGTAAATTCCCCCGCCTGCGGCGCTTCGGCCAGCTCGGTCACTGTTAGACGAGCATCCGCTATTTCTTCCGTTGCGTCGCGCATCGGCAATGAGCCCGAATAAGCGCGAACCTTGTCGGGCATGGCGCTCGCGATAGCCCGTTTGCGGCCGAAGACGACGCAGGAAGGTACCGGGAAAAGCGGCGAGACGCCATCATCCATCGTCCAGGCTTCGTCCCACGCGATATTGTAGGAGCCGAACCGACCGCCGCGAAATTTTTCGAACTGGCCGCGGGTCAGCGCCGCCAATGGCATTACGAATGCGATGCGTCCCGACGGGCGCAAATAAAGGTGGGAGGCCCGGACGGTGAATAAGGCCGCCAAGTCGTTCTGTGTGCCGAACTTCCCTCCGACATGGACTTTCTCTGTCTTCGCCAGTTCCTTGAAGCGCTTCTGCAAATCCAAGCTCATGTGACGGTACGCGACCCACGGCGGGTTGCCGACGACGACATTCGCCCAGCCGCCGCCGCTGGCGAGAGCCAGCGGGCGCGAGAGGTTGCGGGCGACATACGACCAGATCGTGTCGCGCCCTTCCACCCTCAGCTTGTGAAACGTTTTATAGGTCTTACCCAAATCGCCAATTGCGATCCGCTCTTCCGGCCTGAGGTCTCGCTTGTAGTGCTGCTCGGTTCGAACGGCGATGTCTGCCTCGACTTGGGCGCGTGAACGATCAATCTCGGAGCCGCTGCGCATCGCCTCGATTGCCTTGTCGAACAAAGCCGGATCGCGGCAATAAGTTTCGGGAAAGCTGAGCCTCTCCTTGGTTCCCCCGCCCGCCGGAGGCGGCGGGACTTGGATTACCAACTCCTTGAACTGGCCCATCGGGCTGATCGACAATTGCATCGCGTCGCCCAGCCATACCGGGATTGAGAGCGATCCGACGCGGCCCGTGAGCGCGGGAGCGAGAGCCAGCAAATAAGTGACTCGGGCGATGATGACGGCGACCGGGTGGATGTCCAGGCCCATGACGTGGGCACAGGCTTCGGCCGCACGATCCGCCTTCGCCATGCCGCCTTCCTCCGCTTCGGCGATAAACCGCCGCACAGCGTGAAACAGAAACGTTCCAGAGCCGCAGGCCGGATCCAGCACCCGCTGCGCGACTGGATCGTTCACGGAATGCCGCACGACTTTCGCCGCCAGCCAGTCGGGAGTATAATATTCGCCTAGGCCATGGCGCTCGTCGCGGTCGATTAGGCTTTCGTAGAGGATTTTGAGAACGTCGCTTTCCACCTCCTGCAGGCGGAAACGTCGAACATGGGCCATGACCTGACGCACCAGTTTCTCGCCGTCAGGATCGGCGATCACCCAGTCGAAAAAATCGCTTTCCACAGCGCCTTGAATCCCAGCGTCAGTGAAAGCTCGGCCAGACAGCATGCGTTCCGGGTTATCTTCGTAGAGCACCATGACCGCGAGCGCCACACACTTGGCAACGATCACTAGATAAGTATGCTGGAACCATAGGCCGTCGCTCTGAACCTCGCGGCCGTAAACGAGCTTGAGCAGGTCGGCCCAGAGTTGACGCTTCAGTGACTGTGCAGGATCGTCCTTCAGCCGCTCCCACGCCGCCCGCAGCTCCCGGTCGACGCGTTTAAAGGCGACGCTGTCCTGCCCCAGCTCGGCCCGGATAGTCAGTGAATTTGCCGGCAGCCCGGCTTTGAGCGCAACTACACCGTCCAGCCAGGCGAGGAAGACTTCTCCCTTTTCGGGGTCGAGCGTGGTTTCGGTGATTCGCTCCAGCTTTTCATCGCGCAGCTCGAGTGCCACCCACCTGTAACCGTCCGAGGCGATGCCGACGAACGGCTCCCTGAACTCGCGTTCCCTGTCCGCCAGATAATCGGGCATGCGACGCTCGACATCAGCCCACTCGCCGACGAGGTCTCGTTTGGCTTCGAAGACTGTGCGGCCGACGAGCGCGTCCATCCGTCCGGCAATTACCGGCGCGCGCACCTCGAAATCGAGTGCTCCCCGTTCCATGCCAAACTCGCGCACCAACAGCTCTTTGAAGTTGGCTTTGATATTATCGTGGTTCGCCGGACGCTTCGCGAGGTCGCGTAGGATGGCTTCGGTCTCGGCAGAAATGCTCATGGCGAGACCAAAGCCGGGGAAGAAGCGATTGTCCATCCCGCTCGCTCAGCGGCTGCATCGCCCAGGAGCCGGCAGCCGTAGCGGGAGGAGTGTTTCCGGTGGAGCTCGGGAAGAGAGAGAATGCCCTACCACGGCGCATAGTCGCCAGCTGGGAAGGGCACGGGGGTATCCAGGATGTCACCGCCCGGAAGGTTCGGCGGCGCCTGCCTCAGAGTCCTCACAAGGACTAAGCTAGAAGAACAAAGAAAGAACTTTACGAGCGCCGCAATGTCGTGATTTAATGCTGGGATGTTGTCTGAACCGCCTCTGCCTCAAGCCCGCCAGCCGCGCTCCGGCTCGGCCGTGCGCGCGCAGCCAGGGCGCGAATTGCGCGACATCGTGAACTTCATGAACTTCGTCCGGTTTCGGACAGTCAGATTGCGCATTTCCGTTAAATCAACCGGCGCAAAGTATCACTTTGCGACGAAGTCCTACAGGCACGCCTCGAGATAGGGCTGGTCGAAGCCGAACTGCTTGGCCTTCTCGAGCGTGTAGGGCCTCAGCCCCATGCTCCGATACTCGCCGATGATCTTGCCGTCGGCGGTCTCGTCGAGATATTCGAACTTGAACAATTCCTGGGTGACGATGACGTCGCCCTCCATCCCGATCACCTCGGTGATGTTGGTGGTGCGGCGGGTGCCGTCCCTCAGGCGCTTGACCTGGACGATGAGGTCGACGGAGTCCGCGATCTGCCTCGAGATCGCCTCCTTGGGGACCTTGATGTCGCTCATCATCACCATGTTCTCCATTCGCGCCAGGCATTCGCGAGGGGAGTTGGAGTGCAAGGTGGCCATCGAGCCGTCATGGCCGGTGTTCATCGCGGCCAGAAGGTCGAAGCATTCGCTGCCCCTGATCTCGCCGAGGATGATCCGGTCGGGACGCATACGCAGCGCGTTGATGACGAGGTCGCGGATCGAGATCGCGCCCTGGCCTTCGAGGTTGGGCGGCCGCGTCTCGAGCGGAAGCCAGTGCGGCTGCTGGAGGCGGAGCTCGGCGGCGTCCTCGATGGTGATGACCCGCTCGCCCGGGTCGATCAGCTTCGAGAGCGCGTTGAGCATCGTCGTCTTGCCCGAGCCGGTGCCGCCCGAGATGATGATGTTGAACCGGCTGGCGCCGGCGATCTTCAGGACCGTCGCCATCTTGTCCGACATCGAGCCGAAATTCTTCATCATGTCGACGGTGATCGGCTTCTCGGAGAACTTACGGATCGAGATGGCCGTCCCGCGCAGCGACAGCGGCGGGATGATGACGTTGACGCGCGAGCCGTCCTGCAGTCGGGCGTCGGCGAGCGGGGTGGTCTGGTCGACTCGGCGGCCGACCTTGTTGACGATGCGCTGGGCGATCTGGAACAGATGCTCCTCGTCGCGGAACTGGATCTGGGCGATCTCGAGCTTGCCGCGCTTCTCGATGAAGGTCTGGTTAGGCCCGTTGACCATGATGTCCGAGATGTCGGGGTCGGAGAGCAATTCCTCCAGCGGCCCGAGGCCGAGCAGCTCGTCGACCAGCACCTTCTCGAGCGCGAACTGCTCGCGGCGGTTGAGGTTGATCTTCAGCTCGGCGAGCACCTCGCCGATGATCGGCCGGAATTCCTCGGCGAGCTCGTCCTTGCTGAGGGTCGCCGCCGCTTCCGGGTCGACCCGCTCGAGCAGGCGCGGAAGCACCTGCTCCTTGATCCGGTGGATCGAGGCTTCGAAGCCCTCATTCTTGCTCGACGGCGCTTCCGCCGAGGCGGCCTGGCGGTCGGCGAGCTTCGACATGGCGTCGGCGCCGCGGTCGGCCGACGAAGGCGCGAAGCCGTCGGCGTCCGCGTCGGAGAAACCGACCGACTCGAGCGGCGGGAACTGGTCGCCGCCTTCGGGCGCGGTCGGGAGGACGGAGACGCCGCCGAGGCCCTTCATCGGCCTCGCGACACCGAAGCTGGGCCGGCCGCCGCCCGTGCCGCCATTTCCTGGTCGCCGTCCAAAAGCACTCATTGCGCTCAGATCCTCACCGGTGAAGCATTCCCACTCGGACTGGTGAATAAGGCGGAAACTTTGACAATTGCCTAACCGGCCGCGATGGCACCGCCGGTGCCTGCTCAACATACCCGAAGCGCCCTGCTCATCGCCCTTGCCGGTTTCCTCAGCCTCGCCTTCGGCGACGCGCTGGTGAAGTCGATGGCCGGGCAGTGGCCGGCGCCGGCCGTCGCGGCGCTTCGCTATTCCTTCGGAGCGTTGGGGCTCACCTTGTACGTCGCGCTTCGGCACGGGCGTTCGGGCTTCGTCATGCCGAGGCCGTGGCTTCACGTCGGACGGGGCGCGGCAGTGGCGCTCGCCACCTTGTGCTTCTTCCTGGGCGTGATGGCGATGCCGCTCGCCGACGCGACCGCCATCCAGTTCACCAGCCCCATCCTCACCGCTTTGCTTGCACCTTTGGTTCTCGCCGAGCGGACGCGGCCGGCGACGTGGGCGGCGACCCTGCTCGCCTTCCTGGGCGTTCTGATCGTGCTTCGCCCGAATCTGATCGAGATCGGTCCGGCGGCGCTGTTTCCGATGGGTGCCGCCTTCGGGATGAGCTGGCTGATGATGCTCAACCGGATGGTGGCGGGGGACGCTCCGGTGATGGTGATGCAGTTCCTGGTCGCGGTCGTCGCGGCGCCGGTCCTGGTGGGCGCCGCGTTGGCCTTCCACTCCGCGGGGGTGACGATCGGCTGGCCTTCCGCCGCCGTCGTCCTGAAATGCCTCGGAGTCGCGGGCTTCGCGACCGCAGGCCACGCCCTCATCTTCGCCGCGGTCGAGCGGGCCAGCGCCTCGACCGTCGCGCCGATGACCTACGTCCAGCTTCTGGTCGCGGCCTTCCTCGGCTGGCTCTGGTTCGGCGATCCGCTCGATGCCGCGACCTTCGGCGGCGCCGCTCTCATTATCGGCGGCGGTCTGCTATTGTGGCGGGCGCAGCGGGTGCGCGACGTCGGCGATACGCCGAGCTGAAGGGGAGGGGAGAATGGGCAAGGCTCTGACCGCGATGCTGGCAATGGTCCTGTCGACCGGCTTTTCGTTCGTCTCGCAGACGGCCACGCTCTCGTGGCTCGCCGGCCACTGGGTCGAGGACCGAAAGGATGGCTGGGCCGAGGAGAATTGGGCTCCGCCGCGAGGCGGGGTCATGCTCGGCACAGGCGTGACGGGCCAAGCGAACGAGGCGAAGAGCTTCGAGTTCATGCGGATCGCCCAAAGCCCTGAAGACGGACGCCTCCTCTTCTGGGGGTCGCCAGGAGGGAAGTCGGCGGTGGCCTTTGCGTCGGTCATGCAGGGCCGGCAGGAGGTGGTCTTCGAAAATCCGAAGCACGATTACCCGACTCGCATTTCCTACAAACGCGAGGGCGATTTTCTCACGGCGGCGACCTCCGGCCCCGGAGGCTCCAACCGGCAGACCTGGCGCTACCGGCGAGTGCGTGACTAGGCGGGGACGTCGGCCCTCTCGGCAAGCACCGTCAGCCCGCGCTCGCCGACCTCGGCGAAGCCGCCCTCGACGGCGATCTTCTCGGGCGTGTCGCCCAAGCCGCTGCGGTAGACGGCGATGTCGCCGTTCCTCAGGGTCGACATGAAGGGCGCGTGGCCGGCCAGGACTCCGAAATCGCCGTCGGTGCCGGGGACGACGACCATGAAGACCTCCTCCGAGCGGATGAGGCGTTCGGGAGTGACGAGCTCGAAGTGAAGGTCTGCCATCTTATTGATCCGTTGCGAAAAGCTGGGCGACGACGACTCCGGCCGGGTCGTCCATCTGGATGTGCTGGAGATAAAGGAACTGCTTCTCGACCGGAGCCCGGAAAGTCTCGACCTTCGCCTTGGCGAGCGCCGGGATGCTCGGCCCCGGGCTCGCCGCCGGCTTGAAGTCGAGGCCCATGAAGGCCATGTTCCTACGCAGCCTGGCCAGCACTGCGTCCCGGGTCGACTTCGGAGCCTGGACGACCACCGTGCACGCCTTGCCGGCCGCTCCACCGAAATGGATCAGGCCGTCGGGGCGCTTGGCCTCGACCAGGCTCATCTCGCCGACCCGCGGGTGGGGCTGCTTGAAGACCGACTTGCCGAACCCGCGCTGGGCGAGCTCCGGACCGGTCAGAGAGAATTGGCCCGCCAGGAGAAGCGGGCAGAAGCCGTAGGCGAGATCGGCGGCGACCTCGTCGATCGGCTGCTCGCGGACCTGCGCCGCCGCGGCCGCCGGAATCGACAGCAGCAAAGCGGCGGCGAAGGTCCGGAGCATCGTTCTTACGCCGCTTCGGCGGCGAGACGCTGGGCCTTCTCGACCGCCTCCTCGATCCCGCCGACCATGTAGAAGGCGTTCTCGGGGAGATGGTCGTACTCGCCGTCGACCACCGCCTTGAACGAGCGGACGGTGTCCTCGACCTGGACGAACTTGCCCGGGATTCCGGTGAACACCTCGGCGACGTGGAAGGGCTGGGAGAGGAAGCGCTGGATCTTGCGGGCGCGCGAGACGGTCAGCTTATCCTCTTCGCTCAGCTCGTCCATCCCGAGGATGGCGATGATGTCCTGGAGCGACTTGTAGCGCTGCAGGATCTCCTGGACGGCGCGGGCGGTGTCGTAATGCTCCTGGCCGACCGTGCGGGCGGTCAGGACTCGCGAGGTGGAGTCGAGCGGGTCGACCGCCGGATAGATGCCGAGCTCCGAGATCGCGCGGCTGAGCACCGTCGTCGCGTCGAGA
This sequence comes from Allosphingosinicella sp., assembly GCA_036386555.1. Lineage (GTDB taxonomy): Bacteria > Pseudomonadota > Alphaproteobacteria > Sphingomonadales > Sphingomonadaceae > Allosphingosinicella. Next base: position 201 of record DASVVM010000066.1, on the reverse strand, counting down.
TGGGCGAAGGAGGTGGCCGGCGCCGGATCGGTGAGATCGTCGGCGGGCACGTAGATCGCCTGGACCGAGGTGATCGAGCCCTTGTTGGTCGAGGTGATCCGCTCCTGGAGAGCGCCCATGTCGGTCGACAGGGTCGGCTGATAGCCCACCGCCGACGGGATTCGGCCCAGCAAGGCCGACACTTCCGAACCCGCCTGGGTG
>DASVVM010000065.1:0-1759 GCA_036386555.1 Allosphingosinicella sp. | reverse complement strand
GCACCCACCAGCTTCGAGTCCATGCCTCGGACGGGCTTGGCATTCCGATCTCCGGCGATCCCGTCTACGGCGCCGGGCGCGGCCCGATGCTGCTCCATGCACTCTCGTTGCGCGTCGAACGGGAGGGCAAGCCGCCGGTCGAAGCCACCGCGCCTTTGCCGCCGACCTTCGTCAATGCGGGCTTCGGCGATGTCCTCACCTGACGCCTACGTCGTTCCGGAGGAGGCGCTGAGCGAGAGTTTCATCGCCTCGAGCGGGCCCGGCGGCCAGAATGTCAACAAGGTCGCCACCGCGGTCCAGCTGCGCTGCGACGTCTTCAAGCTCGGCCTCCACCCGGCCGTCTATGCGCGGCTCAGGCAGCTCGCCGGAAGCCGCTGGACGAACGAAGGCGAGATCATCGTCACCGCCCGCACCCACCGCACCCAGGAAGCGAACCGCGAGGAAGCGCGCACCCGGCTCGCCGACCTCATCGCCAGGGCCCACATCGCCCCGCGCCGCCGGGTGAAGACCAAGCCGAGCCGGGCTGCCAAGGCGCGGCGGGTGGACGAGAAGAAGGGGCGCGGCGCGGTGAAGCAGGGCCGGGGGAAGGTGAAGCTGGACTAAGGGGCCTCCCGTCGTCCCGGGCTCGACCCGGGATCCATGAGCACGGATCGCGACAAGCCGGCACCCGCGGTGTTCATGGATTCCGGCTTTCGCGGGACCTTTGCATAAGTCGCGGGATGTGATTCTCTATCGATGTTTTCGGTGGAGGTTAGGATGCGTCGCGAGCTTGGTCAGGGGTCGTTTGCCGAGGCGTTGGTTCGGGGCGGAGGCAATGCTCGGCTGGAGCGGATATCGGGGCTGATCGACTGGGGGCGGCTGGAGGCTCTGCTGAGCGGGGTTTACAGTTCGGCAACGGGGCGTCCGTCTTACGGGCCGCTGGTTTTGCTCAAGGTGTTGCTTCTGGAGAGCTGGTACGGTCTCAGCGATCCGGCGATGGAGGAGGCGCTGGGCGACCGGCTGTCGTTCCGGCGTTTCGTCGGCCTCGGTCTGGACGAGGACGTTCCGGATCATTCGACGATCAGCCGTTTCCGCACCCTCCTGGCGGAGCGTGGGCTGGCGGAACCGATCTTCGGCGAGGTGGCGCGTCAGATCGAGGCTCGGGGCCTGGTGGTGAAGAGCGGGACCTTGATCGATGCGACCGTCATCGACGCGGCGGCGGCCGAGCCGCCCCGCCAGAAGGGCGGCGGGCGTTCGAAGGCGGATCCCGATGCCCGCTGGATGAAGAACGCGAAGGGCGCGGCGCGGTTCGGCTACAAGCTGCATGCCGCGGTCGATCACGGCACCGGCATCGTGAGAAGAGCCCGGGTCACGCCGGCCAACGTGCCCGAGGTCGAGATCGGCCACGATCTGGTCTGCGGCGACGAGCGATCGGTCTATGCCGACAAGGCCTATGTCGGCCCCCGCATGCGCGAGCGGCTCAGCCGCGGCAAGATCAAGGACCGGGTCCAGCGCCGAGCGGCCCGCTGCCGTCCGCTGAGGCCGATCGAGATAAGCCGAAACGTCCTCATCGGCCGGATCCGGGGCCGGATCGAAGGCGTGTTCGGTACCCTCAAACGCTCCTACGGCCTGGCCCGAATGCGCTACATGGGGCTGGCCCGCAACGCCGCCGCCACCCTCGTCACCCTCACTGCCTGGAACCTCGCCCGAGCCGCCGCCCGAACCGCCTGAGCCGACCGCACTGCGCCCGGAAACCAGCGCCACCACCCCCGCCAAAGCC
>DASVVM010000064.1:0-32248 GCA_036386555.1 Allosphingosinicella sp. | reverse complement strand
GCGCCCGCGCCTGGGCCGCGGGAGCCGCCGCCAGAGTACCGGCGAGCGACCCGAATTCGGCGACTAGCCGATCGGCCCAGTCGGAGGCTGCGGCGCCGAGCGGCCGGAGGAGCTCGACCAGGATTTGTCGGCACCGAATTTGGCCAGGCGCTTCTGATGGTTCCATGTGCCAAGGACGATCAAAAGCAGCATTAGGTATCCCCAGAGGGAAAGCACGATCGCGTAGGCAGATCGTATCACCCCCGGATCCAAAAGCTTCGCGGCATGGCCCGCTGTCCCGATGGCTTGCAACGCCGTCACGCATAGCGGCCAGTACCTCTCCGCACGCAAAGCCAGGGCCAGGAAGGAGAGCAGTGTGATGACGTCGACCAAGAGGACGCCGACCTCGACCGTTCCAAAGCGACCAGTTGGACTTGATACTGCAGCCACCGAGAGCACGGAGCCCACGGCGAGGATGACTGTGCCGATTTTCTCTGGCGCACCTCCCTTGAGAAGCACGAAGATTCCGCAGGCAGCGAAGAGTGCGTAGTAGACCGGAACCGGAAGCATGCGCTGACCGGACCACGCGCTCTTTGCCGGGTCAAGCCCGCTGAGCCTCTGGACCGCCGGTACGCTATTTCAGTTGCGGACATGCTCTGAACGGACCTCTCTAGATCGCCGTCGTAACAACCATTCAGGCAACGGCCTGGAGGTGAGTTGACTTTTGATGGCCCTCTACTGGCGGTTTCCCCAACTCGCCGACGGACATAACGCGAAGTCCGATCTGGGTTTTCGCCTCATCAAGCCTCTTATGAGATTCGATTATGTCGCAGCGAGCGCGCGCCAGCGCCGCGAAGGCTGAAGCAGCCATCTCGAAGGCATCATGACCAACCATGGCAGACAGATTTGCATCCGTGCGAGCTGTAACGATCGCCGCGTTCAATTCGGCCGCGCGAGCTAAAGCTGCGTCGATGGCATCTTCGGCGGCGAAAAGGCTCTCGGCCACCTTCAAGGCGGCATCCCGGCGTGCTTTGAGCATGATATCTCCCTGTTCGCGGGACGCGGCCCCGCGGCTATGAATTTCGATCCTGTCGATGCCGGCTGCGATCAGCTCGCCGACGCGTTTAAGCCCGAGACCCGGGGCGTTGAATTTCGGTGCCACCCCTGGCACCGTCTCGACGCCGACCTCGACAACCACGTGAGGTCACCAGGCCTCGGTGCCGGTCGAGAGCGGAAAACTTGGGAGCCCCTCCCGGCATTACGCCGGACACCCGCTTGTCGCTGCCCGCTCTCGATCGGTCGGTCCGAATGAGGGGCAAACGGGTCCCGAGGCAATGTCCGACGGTTGGTATACCAACGGCTGGCTGGTCGGCGCAGAGGGCCCGACGGAAGCTCGGCGCCGCGAAGGGCGACATCCCTCGATGCAATCATCCTGTTTCAAATTTGACGACTCAACGGTTATCGAGCAATGATAACGGGTATGCCTACGGTTTCCATATTCTTCGGCATCGTCATCCGCATGTATCACGACGAGCACCCGCCGCCTCATTTCCACGCCAGCTATCAAGGCTTTACGGCTTTCGTCGCCATTTCCGACGGCGAGATGGTTCATGGGACCCTGCCGAAGAAGGCAGCGAGGCTGGTAAAGCAGTGGACGCTGGACCATCAGGACGCGCTTATGGCAAACTGGGCGCGAGGCGAGGCGCTAGTGCCCATGGAATTGATACCGGGAGCCGATGTCGATGATTGAGTTGGTTCGAATCACTTTCGCGGGAAATCGAGCGCTTGACCTGACATTCTCAGACGGATCCACCGGCCGTTGGAGCGCGGACGAGATCATCATGCGCGATACCGTCCTGACTCGTTCGCTCGAAGACCCTGCATATTTCCGACGGGCATTCATCGAGGCGGGAGCGCTGGCCTGGCCTAACGGCCTGGAGTTTTCCGCCCACAGTCTGCACGAGAGGCTGGACGCGGCCGGCTCATTAGTCCGCAAGGCGGCGTAAATTTGACTTGCTAGGCTTGGGTAAGCCGTCCCAGCGCCTCGATCGCGGAGACCAGGGCTCCGAAGGCCAAGGCCACGCCGATGGCGATGGCCGCGATCCACATCAGCCTCGTGGCCCAGTTGAGGTCGCCCGGCTTCGACGCACCCATCGGGAATTGGAAAGTCGGGCTTCCGGTCGGAGTCGCGACCCGGAAGAAGGCCTGCTCCTCCCGCATCGATCCGCCGGCCGACTCGTGCGGCTGCCATCCGCTGACGATCGGCGGGACGAAATTGTACGGATCGCCCGGCGATCCCGAATGGATCGGCGGATAGGCGACCACCGGCGAATCGTCGCGGCCCTCATGCCGGGCTTCATATTCGGCGAGCACTCTGGCGGCCGTCCGGCGATCCTCCACGTTGAGGACGCGCATCGCCGCCTTGATATGCTGGTCGACCGACCCGGGCGCGATGCCCATGATCGGCGCGATCTCCTTGGAGGTCAGATGCGCGTAGACATGCCTGAGGCAGGCACGCTGTTGCTCCGTGAGCTTGGCGATGCGTTTCGGGTCCATGGCCGCATATGATTATCGCTTAGGATGGGCTCCGGCACAATGGCAAAGCGGGCTGGAGCAATTTCGGCCCAGCGGCGAAGCCGCGCGGCTGGGCGCGGTTTACGCTACGGCACGCTGGAATCGCTCGCCTGCCCTCGGCGGAATCGCGAATCCCCCTCGGGGACCCGCCCTGGCCGCCCGCACAGCGAGCCGGCCCTTCAGGCGGCGAAACGCTTGACGAACTCGGCTGCGGCCGCCTTGAATCGCGCCATCTCCTCGTCGACATGGCCGAAATTGCTCGTCACGCCGTCAATCTCCCGCGCCACATTTTCCGTATCCTCGCGAATCGCCGCAATAGTTGCCGACATGCTGTCGGCGGCGAGGGCGGTCTCGTCGACCGCGGCGGTGATCATCGTCACCGTCTGGGCCTGGACCTCCATCGCCTCGCGGATCCGCTCGGCCGAGGTCTGGACGTCCTCGACCGTCTTCTGGATCGAGCCGTTGGCCTCCACCGTCTGGCGTGTCGCCTGCTGGATGGCGGTGATCTTTCCGGTGATGTCGTCGGTCGCCCGCGCCGTCTGGGCGGCGAGCGACTTCACCTCCTGGGCGACGACCGCGAAGCCCCTGCCCGCGTCCCCGGCGCGCGCCGCCTCGATCGTCGCGTTGAGTGCGAGGAGGTTGGTCTGCCCGGCGATGTCGCGAATCAGCCCGAGGATCGATTCGATCGCCTCGACATGGCCCGACAGCGCCTGGCTGACCCGGGCGGCGTCGGAGGCCTGGTCGCCGGCGCGGGTCGCGACCTCGCCGGCCAGCTCGACCTCGCGGCGGGCGTCCTCGATGGCCCGGATGAGTCCGGCCGCGGTCTCGGCCGCGTCGCGCATGGCGAGGGCCGACTGCTCGGCCGCCGCGGCGACTTCCGAGGTCTTGCCGAGCATCCCGCGCGCCGAGGCCGAAGCCTCGGAGGCCTGGGCCCGGAGCATCCGGCTGTCGGAGGCGGTGCGCTCGACCGCGCTGACCACGTCGTCGGTGAAGCCCTTGCCGTGCGCCCGCCGGCTCTCGCGCTCGGCGCGGCCCTGGAGAAGGCTGAAATGCGCCGCGAACATGTCGGCCTCGAGCAGCGTCGACTGGGTGATGCAGCGGGCGAGCCGGCCGAGCCGTTCGGGATCCCCCGACAGCTTCTCGACCAATATGTCGTGCCCTTCCTCCGCGGCGGCGCTGATCGAGGAGATGAGGGTGGTCAGCGAGACATGGGTCGACTGCGCGTCGAGCACGTAGCCGCCGACCATGTCGGCCCAGGCCTGGCCGCGGACGTCGGTATATTTGGCGGCCATGTAGGGGAGGATCTTGCGGACATTCTCGTCCATCTCGGCTTCGGAGAAAGCGGCGTTGACCTCGGGCGCTCCGGCCAAATGGGTCCAGAAGCGGCGGGCGACCCGGACCGAATCGTTGGCGAGCAGGGCCGCCACCTCGCGGCAATTGGCCTCGAGGCTGCCGTCCACGTCGAACAGGGAGATCCGGTCCGCCACCATCACCTGGGTGAATTCCGCGCTCATTCCAATCCGCCTTCCACGCCCGCGCCTGAGTTCAGGCCCCGGTTCTGGCGGCAAAGGGTTAACATCGCGTTAGAGAATGGCCGCTTCCGAACGCCGCGCGCGGCCAAGAAGATGGTTAATTTCTGAACTATCCCAAAGGCTTGGCGTTGGAGCGGGCGGCAAGGAGAATGTTCATGAGCCTCGAAGCCGCCGCGGCCAGCCGCGACTATGTCCCGCCCCCGCATCAGGCGCGGGTCGATTCCCTCCAGGCCGAGATCCGCTCGGAAGGTTCCGGCGGCCGGCCCGGCCTGTTCCGACCGCCGCCCCAGCGCCCCGCCCGGTCGACACGCGAGATCGACCTTCGGGTCGCCGAGGAGGTGGAGCTCGCCGCCCGCCACATCGAGCAGGTCGGCGACGCCTTGGTCGGCGACCCCGCCTTCCTGCACCGCCACGGCGCCACCCTCCAGGCGCTCGACCTCATCAACCAGAATCTCCGCCACCTCGCCGCGGTCGTGGCGGCCGCCGACAACGAGGCCGCCGCCGAACGGATCAGCTTCGAGGAGCTGAGGCGAAGGCTGACGAGGAAGTCGATCCGGGCGATCGGGGGGTGAGGGTCTGTACCGCAGAGTCAGCAAGACCCTCACCCCCAAGCCTTCGGCTCGCCCCCCTCCCCCGCGAAAAGCGGGAGAGGAGAAGCGAAACTCTCCTCTCCGGTGAGGACGGAGAGGGTCCTGGCGCCCCGCCCTTGCATCCCCCCGCATTCCCCCTAAAAGCCGCACCCAACAGGAAGGCTCTCCATGTCCCGAAACCCGAACCGGCCGCTCTCGCCCCATCTCACCGTCTACAAATGGGGGCCGCACATGCTGGTCTCGATCCTTCACCGGATCACCGGCGCGGGGCTCGCCACCGTCGGGGCCGCCGCCCTGGTCTGGTGGCTGGTCGCCGCCGCCTCGGGCGAGGAGGCTTATGAGAGCTTCGCGGGCTGGGCGACCTCGTGGATCGGGATCGTCGTCGGGGTCGGCCTGACCTGGGCTTTCTTCCAGCATCTGCTCTCAGGGCTGCGCCACCTCGTGATGGACATCGGCGCCGGCTTCGAGATCCAGGGCAACAAATTCTGGGCGACGATGACCCTGGCCGGCTCGATCCTGCTGACCGCGGCACTCTGGCTCTATATCGTGATGGTGAGGGGAGCATGAGCGTGGAGACGGCACAGACCGGCGAGCCCGGGGCGGCCCCGGAAACCAACCCGGCGGCGCTTCAGGCTCCGTCGGCGGCGCGGGTCCGGGACAGCGGCTCGGCGCGCGAGGGGGCGGAGCATTGGTGGCGCGAGCGGGCGAGCTCGGTCGCGGTGCTGCTGCTGTTCGTCTGGCTGATCGTCTCGCTGCTGCGCCTGCCCGCGCTGGATCATCGCGGAGCGACCGAATGGCTGAGGGACCCGCTCGCCGCGGTGCCGATGCTGCTGCTCATCGCAGCGACCTTCTGGCACCTTCAGATGGGCCTCAAGGTGATCATCGAGGATTATGTCCACGACGAGGGCAACAAATTCCTCTCGCTGCTGCTGCTCAATTTCGCCGCGGTGGGAGCGGCCGCCTTCGCGATCTTCGCGGTGCTGAAGATCGCCTTTGCCGAGGCGACGCCCTAGGCCCGCGGGCGGCACCGGCCCGATCGCCCAGCCCGGCAACTGCCCGAAATGCGCCGGGACGACGGAGCGGGGCTTCGTCGTCGACCGCAATCACGGAATTTTTCTGGAGAGCTGGGCGGCGGACGCGGGCTAGGGGCCGCCCGGTAGGCGCGGGGCGATCCCGCCTTACTCCGCCGGATGCGGTTGGCGCCGCGCACGCGCGCGGTCGCGCCGATGAACTCCCGCGCCCAGAGATACATGAGCAGCGGGACTAAACCCACCCCGAGCGGCGGCGCCAGATTCCTCATTATCTCATCCATTCGCAGCCTCCGGCTGAGACCCGCCTCAAGCCCTGGCCGTCATTCCGCCGGATGGGTCTCGCGGCCGGCGCGGGCCCGTTCATGGGCCCCGCGTGCCCAAAGGTAGATGGCGAGCGTGAGCAGGCCCGCTCCGAGGGGCGGCGCCAAGTTCCTGATTATCTCATCCATTCACGGTCTCCGGCTCGAACAACGACATCAACTGAATTGCCACCCCTATAATAGTGCAGCCGAACGCAATCCACATCGCAACCCAGGCGTCGAATCCGCTGAGGAACCACCGTCCGAACGCCGAAAGGAACAGCGCCGTTCCGACATTGGCGAGCACCGCCGAACCGACCTTGAGCTTCTCGTTGACGCGCAGCCTGTCCCCTGCCGTCCGCTCTAAGTCGTTCATCGCTTTCAACCTCGGCTGCCGATGGGCAGGATTATTGAGACGCCGAAACAGCATCCCAAATTTCAATCCGCCGCGCCCTTGAAACCCACTCCCAAAGCCTGCGACCTCCGATGGTCCTAGCCCTTTCCTGGCCGGCGGCGCGTCATGGGGGCGGCGGACCTCAAGCTTCACAACGGGCCCGCGAGCATTATCCTCCTCGCGGGCAGCAAGGAGGTGTGCATGGTCTGGTATTGCCAGCTCGACTGGAGCGAGGCGCGATGGTTCGTCCAATCCGCCATCACCGCACTCGGAATCGTCGTTTCGGTGGGGGTCGCGGTGTCGATCCCCCGTCGGCACAAGCGCCAGGACGGCCTCACTTACGCGCGCGCGGCGAGCGCCGTGCTCGAGCAGATGGTGGAAAGGATATGGGACCGGCTCGACATAAGGTTCGATCCGCCTTCCTACGAGGTCAAGGGACGGTGGCTGCGCCAGCATCGCGCCGACGCCGCGCTCGCGACCCTCGCCGATCTCAAGGTTGCGGAGATGCCGGTGGAGCTCGTCCCCTCTTTCAGCGCCGCGCGAAGCAGCCTCGGCGCCCTCAACGCCGTCATGAATGCCGAAAAGGCAGAGGACTGGCCGCCCGCCGAGACCGAGCTCAAACGCTATCGACGGGTCTGGCGCGACGCTCTCTCGGCCGTTGCGGAATTCAACCGGGCAGCCTCGGCGATCGGAGTCGCGCGCGTGACGGTGCCGCCTCTGGCCGCGGAGGCGGCCCAGGCTTGCGGCGCGCCCGCCCCAGCGTCGGTCGAGCCTGCGGATCCGCCGCCCTGAGAGGGCGGCCGGAAGGACCGGGACCGACCACCCTTGCATCCCCCCTCGCCAGGCCTAAAAGCACCGCCAAGCCCCTTCCCCAGCCGCGAGCGCCCTTCATGCCCACCCCTTCCGCTTACAAGATCGTCGACCACAGCTACGACGTCGTCGTCGTCGGCGCGGGCGGGTCGGGGCTTCGGGCCACCATGGGGTCGGCGGGCAAGGGGCTGAGGACGGCGTGCATCACCAAGGTGTTCCCGACGCGGTCGCATACGGTGGCGGCGCAGGGGGGGATCGCGGCGTCGCTCGGCAACATGGGGCCGGACCACTGGACCTGGCATATGTACGACACGGTCAAGGGATCGGACTGGCTCGGCGACCAGGACGCGATCGAATATCTGTGCCGGGAGGCGCCGGCGGCGGTCTACGAGCTTGAGCATGCCGGGGTGCCCTTCTCGCGGACGGCGGAGGGGAAGATCTACCAGCGCGCGTTCGGCGGAATGATGCAGAACATGGGGGCGGGGCCGCCGGCCCAGCGCACCGCGGCGGCGGCGGACCGGACCGGGCACGCCATGCTCCACGCTCTGTACCAGCAGAGCCTCAAGTATGACGCCGACTTCTTCATCGAATATTTCGCGATCGACCTGATCATGGAAGCCGGCGAGTGCCGCGGCGTGATCGCGCTCTGCCTGGAGGACGGATCGATCCATCGCTTCTCCAGCCAGGCGGTGGTGCTGGCGACCGGCGGCTACGGCCGGGTCTATTTCACCGCCACCTCCGCGCACACCTGCACCGGCGACGGCAATGCGATGGTGCTGAGGGCGGGGCTGCCGCTGCAGGACATGGAGTTCGTCCAGTTCCACCCGACCGGAATCTACGGCGCGGGCGTCCTGATCACGGAAGGGGCGCGCGGCGAGGGCGGCTATTTGACCAATTCGGAAGGCGAGCGCTTCATGGAGCGCTACGCCCCGTCCGCCAAGGACCTCGCCAGCCGCGACGTCGTCTCGCGCTCGATGGCGATGGAGATACGCGAGGGCCGTGGGGTGGGCAGGGACAAGGACCATATCTGGCTCCACCTCGACCATATCGACTCGAAGATCCTCGCCGAGCGGCTGCCGGGAATCACCGAGACCGGGAAGGTGTTCGCCGGGGTCGACCTGACCCGCCAGCCGCTGCCGGTGGTCCCGACCGTCCACTACAATATGGGCGGGATACCGACCAACTTCCACGGCGAGGTGGTGACCTTGCGGGACGGCAATCCCGACGCGGTGGTCCCCGGCCTGTTCGCGGTCGGCGAGGCGGCCTGCGTCTCGGTGCACGGGGCGAACCGGCTCGGCTCGAACAGCCTCATCGACCTCGTCGTCTTCGGCCGGGCGGTCGGCCACCGGGTCGGCGACATCCTGAAGCCGGGCGGCGCCCGCCGGCCCCTGCCCGGGGGCTCGGAGGAGATGGCGCTCGGGCGCCTCGACAAATTCCGATTCGCGTCCGGGGGAAGCCCGACCGCCGCGATCCGCAACAGGATGCAGCGGGTGATGCAGGCCGACTGCGCCGTCTTCCGGGCCGAGGCGACCCTCGAGGAAGGCAAGGGCCGGATCGACGAGGTCTACCGGCAGATGGCGGACGTCAAGGTCACCGACCGGAGCCTCATATGGAATACCGACCTCGTCGAGACGCTCGAGCTCGACAACCTCATCGCCCAGGCGGTGGTGACGATGCATTCGGCCGCCAACCGCAAGGAGAGCCGCGGCGCCCACATGCACGAGGATTATCCCAACCGCGACGACGCCAATTGGATGAAACATACGGCGGCGTGGTTCGAGGGCTGGGGCGGGCAGGGCGGATCGGTGCGCATCGATTACCGGCCGGTCCACGAATATACGCTCACCGATGAGATCAAATATATCGAGCCCAAGGCGCGGGTTTATTGAGCCGGGCCAGACCCGAATACGAAATCCTCAATGCCGCGCTCGAGGCGGCCTGCCGCTCATCCTGGGAAGCCGGCATGCACACGCTGAGCTGCCGGGACCAATTCCTGCTGAACGAGCAATGGTCGCAATCCTATGTGGGTCTCGCGTTCAACGATGTCTTGCGTCGCTGCTACGGCAATAAGGAAGCGGCGTATGTCACCTTCGAGACATGCGTAAGCTGGCTTGAGGACTTCGCAGGACAGGAGCGTGGTCCTGGGCGCCCGCCCGGCAGGCTGCGCAAGGGACAGCGCTTCGATATCGTCGTATGGAGCAAAGGTTGGAAAGTGGCCGGCCTCGTGGAAATCAAAGATCAGCCGGTCGTGGAAAGCTATGCCCATACGGCAGATCCGACGAAGCTTTGCGGGGCCCTTCGCCGGTGGCCGAGCATCCGATGGGGCATGTTCTTGTTCAGCGTCCGTTCTTCCGGAGGACGAAAATATCCGAGCATCCAGGCGGAGCTGGAAGCCAAGAGTGGCAAAGTGTTTACGGCGATAGAAAAGGCTTTGCCTCGAATGGTCCGCGCGAAAAGGACACGGTTGGTGGAAGGGCGCGGAAGCAGGTTGCTCTGGTGCGGCGCCATTTTCCGCAAGCCGGCATGAAACCCGCCGAGAGCCAGGCCAGTCGATTATTGTTGGCCCTCGTCCTCGCCCAGGGGGCGCATTCGATCGAGGAATATGTCTTTCGCCTCTACGACGTGCTGGCGCCGGCGCGCTATGTGAACGGCCTGTTCGGGATCGACCGGCAGATCGGCTTCGTCGTCGCCAATGCGGCGCTGGTGCTGTTCGGCCTGTGGTGCCGGCATCGGACGATTCGGTCGGGACGGGTGGCCCTGGCCTGGTTCTGGGCGCTGCTCGAGATCGCCAACGCAATGGCGCATGTGGGGCTCGCCATCGCCGCGGGCGGCTATTTCCCGGGTCTCGCCACGGCGCCGCTGCTGCTCGGACTCGGCGCATGGCTCGCGCTGCTTCTGTGGAGGCGTTCGGCCGACGGCGGCTAGTCCGCCGCGCCACCTGGCGCTTGTGCGGCTTCGGCAATTCGATCCGGGCCTTTTTAGGTCCTTGCACGATTTCGACCCGGTGCTTGCGCGGTGCGACGTGGCGGGGCACTGGGCGGGAATGCGACGCGCTCTGGCCCTTCTGCTGATTTGCGCACTGGCCGGACCGGCGCTCGCCAAGAAGCCGCGGCCGACCAAGCGCCCGGCCGACCCCCGGGCGCAGGAGGTCTTCGACAGGACCAAGGCTATCGAGGCCACCTACGCCTTGTACGACTGGAATTGGCGGCGGGGGAATGACGGCCATGTCAGTCTGCACTGGTCCGCCGAATTCCATCGCGGATCGCTTCACCGAATGGAGACTCCGCATCTTCGAGCGGTGGCGGATTGCTCGGCGCGCAAAGGCACGCTCGTCGAGGTCCCCAGCGGCCGGACCGAGAGCCATGCCTGGATCGCCAACGCGATCTGCGGCATCCGCTCGGACAAGATCATGTACAGTCTCGAATATGTTGGCCGGAGGAACAGCCGGTTCGGCCCGATCGACACCATTCGCGTGACCGAGCTTCTCAACGAGCGCTTCTACGGGGTCAACCAAGCCGGGATCATTGTGGCCGCCGAATATTTCTCGACGGATTCGGCTCTTAAGGGGTGCGTCCAGACCGAGCCGCTGGCGGTCGAGAAAGAGCTGCCCGCAGCGGACATGTTTTCGGTCGAGTCTCTGGCCCGAAGCTTCGTCCCCGAAAAATATCAGAAGGGGCCCGAGGCGCCGGCCGGCGATCTTTGGAGCGGCAGCCGGCGCTGCGTCTAGGCGCTTGTCAGACGTTGCGGAATTAGCGGGCGCTATTGTCCCGTACGGCCCGGACCGGCACTAGGCCTTCATGTGGCGGCTTCTCGCATCGCTCACTCTCGCGCTCGCGGCGTGCGCGCCGGCGGCGGATCCTTCGGGCTGGCATCTCGTCCCCGGCAGCTTCGAGCCGGGGCGCGGGCCGGACGGGAACAGCCTGTTCATCGAGGCGCCGGAAGGGCTGATCCTGGTCGATACCGGGCGGCATCCGGGGCATCAGGAGAAGCTGCTGGCTTATGCGCGCTTGCTCGGGAAGCCGATCGCGGCGATCGTCAACACGCACTGGCATCTCGATCATACCGGCGGAAATGCCGAGATCCGGGCGGCTTATCCCAAGGCGCCGGTCTACGGGAGCACGGCCGTCGAGGGGGCGCTGACCGGCTTTTTCCCGCAGAGCCGGAAGTCGGCGGAGGAGTTCCTCGCTTCGGGGCAGGCGAGCGCGGCGCTGCGGGCGGAGATAGAGCGGGATTTCGCGGCGATGGACGATGTCGCGGCGCTTCGGGCGAGCCGGCCGGTCGTCCGATCCGGCGAGGTCCGGATCGCCGGCCGAAAGCTCGCTCTGAACCTCGCGCCCTTCGCGGCCACGGAAAGGGATGTCTGGATCTATGACGAGCGGTCGAAGCTGTTGATCGCGGGCGACCTGGTGGTCGGGCTGGTGCCCTTCTTCGACACCGGCTGCCCGCAGGGCTGGCGCAAGGCGCTGGACCGGCTGGCGGCGACTCCGTTCGCGACCCTGATCCCCGGCCATGGCGAGCCGATGAGCCGCCAGCGCTTCGGGCAATGGCGCCGGGCGTTCAACAACCTTCTCGATTGCGCCGCCTCGAAGCAGTCGAAAGAGTCCTGCGTCGCCGGCTGGAAGCGCGACGCGGCGCCCTTCATCCCGGCGGGCCAGCGCGTCGACGGGATGGTCGGCTATTATCTCGACTCGAGGCTTCGCGCGGCGCCGGAGCAGCGCGACCGCTTCTGCCGGCCGCTCCGGTGAGCGGACCGGAGATCGACTGGCGGGTCCATTTCGCCGCCTCGCCCGAGGCGGTTTGGCAGGCCTGGACCACCGACGGCGGCCGGGAGCTTTTCTGGGCCGAAACCTCGCGCGCCGCGGCGGCAGGGTTCGAGCTGTCCTTCGTCAACGGCGAGTCGGTCCGAGTGGAGGTGGTCGAGGCACGAGCGCCCGGGCTTCTTGTCTTCCGCTATTTCGGAGGCTCGACCGTCACCCTCGACCTTGCGCCGGACGGGACGGGCGGCTGCGATCTTCGGCTTCGCGAGGAGGGGGCGCCGGACCCGGTCGGCAATTACGCCGGCTGGGTGAGCGTTCTGCTCGCCTGCAAGGCGGCGGTGGATCTCGGCGTGGACCTGAGGTCGCACGATCCGGCGCGGAGCTGGGACGAGGGATTCGTCGACGTCTAAGCCGTCATCCCGCCGAAAGCCGGGACCTCAGGACAGGAAGTCGCGACGGTCTCCATGAGGTCCCGGCTTCCGCCGGGATGCCGGTCAGTTCGCCCCGCCGCCGGTGCAGGGCCCGTGGAGGCGGCGAGGTGTTCGCATGCACGCCTCTCTGCGCTCCCGGCGGGCCGCCGCCGGACGCCTTGACCGCGGCCCTCCGTCCGGTCCCAACGGGCCGGACGGAGGATTATATGCGCGACACGAACCGATCGCCCGCGATGAAGCTCGGGCTCGCCATCCTGATCGCCCTCGGGCTGACCATCCCGCTCTTCTCGGTCTGGCTCATGGTCTACGACCGCGAGCGGCAATCGAGGGAGGCGCAGGCGAGCATTGCCGAAGGCTGGGGCGGTCCCCAGACGATTTCCGGACCGCTGCTGGTCATCCCTTATCGCGCCAGGATCACCGAGAACGTGTCCGAGAACGGCAAGACCGTGACCCGCACCCGGGAGGTGTGGCAGGAGCTCACCTTGTCGCCGGAGCGCGTCGAGCTGACGACCGACGTTCGGCCGGAACGCCGCAAGCGATCCATCTACGAGGTCGTGGTCTACGACGTAGCGGTGCGGGGGAAGGCGCGGTTCGTCATGCCGCCCGACCTCGCGCGCTTCGGCGTGGCGGAGTCCGACCTGGCGCCCGACCGGGCCGAGCTTCGCTTCGGGATAAGCGATCCGCGCGGGCTCGCGCCGAACCTCGACGTGACGACCGGGGGCCGGCGACTGCGGCTCCATCCGGGCAGCGGCTCGACCACGCGGCGTGGCGGCTTCTTCGCCTGGTTCGACGCGGCGGGCCTCGCCGGCGCGCCCCTCCTGGTGGACTTCGGCTACAAGCTGCGCGGCAACGGCAGCCTCTCGCTGGCCCCGCAAGCGGGCGAGACGAGCTGGCGGATGCGGTCGCCCTGGCCCCACCCCTCTTTCCAGGGTGGCTTCCTGCCCGAACGGCGGACGGTGACGGCGGCGGGCTTCGAAGCGGTCTGGCGGGTCGGCAATCTCGCGATCGGCCAAGCGCTGGTCGCGACCGGCCCCGCCGCCGTTCCGGCCGGCGATTCGTCCGCGGCGTCCGAAGGCTCGCCCGGGGGCGGCTCGAGAGAGGCCGGAGTGAGCCTGATCCAGCCGGTCGACCTCTATTCGCAGGTCGACAGGGCGGCCAAATACGGCTTCCTGTTCATCGGCTTCACCTTCCTCGCCTTCCTGCTTTTCGATCTGATCGCGGGGGTGCGCGTCTCCGGGGTCGAATATTTGCTGGTCCGCGCGGCCCTCGTCCTCTTCTTCGTACTTCTGCTCGCCTTCGCAGAGGTGGTCGGCTTCACCGCCGCCTACGTCATCGCGGGCGCGGCCATCATCGGGCTCGAGACCGCCTATTCGGCGGCTGTCCTCGGCAGCTGGCGGCGGGCCGCCTTCATCTTCGGGCTGCTGAGCGCGCTCTACGCGGTGCTCTACGTCCTGCTCAGCCTCGAGGCCTATTCGCTGCTGATCGGCTCCCTGCTCCTGTTCGCGGCGCTGGCGGCGGTGATGTACCTCACCCGGCAGCTCAACTGGCGCGGCGACGAGGCGGAAGCCGCGGCCTAGGGTGTCGGCACCTCGTTCCTCCCCCGGATTTCCGGGGGAGGGGGACCATGCGAAGCATGGTGGAGGGGCCTTACGGACTCCAAAGAACTCCTCCACCGCGCTTCGCGCGATCCCCCTCCCCGCGAAATCGCGGGGAGGATTTCAGCCGGCGACGGCCTCGAGAGCGGCGCGGATCCGGTCCATGTCGGCCTGGAATGCGCCGCGGAGGGCGTCTTCGTCGAGGCCGGCCCGCTCGACCACCATCGGCATTGACAGGCCGATCCGCAGGGTCGCGCCCCAGCTGCCGTCGTCGAGCTTCACGCATTTGACCGGCTGGCCGAGGCGGACGCCGTGGGCGAGCATGGCCTTGTGCCAGCGGGTCGAGTCCTCAACCGTGGCGCCGCCCGAAAACTCGCTGAGGTCCAGGGTCGACAAGGTGCGCATCTCGATCGGATGGGTGTCGGCCGTCTCCTTCTCGCCGGGCGGATAGGGGGCGACCCGGTGCGCCCGGGTCTTCTCGACGATCTCGTCACGCACCGCCTGGTGGAAGGTGAGGATGACCCGCTCGACCTCGCGAAGCGCGAGCGCCTGGAAGCGCTCCAGCTCGAAGATCGAAGCCTCGAGGCGAAGCAGAAGGCCCGGATTGGCGCCTTCCTCGAGCCGTTCGGCGCCCGGCCAGCCTTCCGGCCATTCGCCGCGGCGGAAGACGGTGGCAAGTCCGTGGGCGAGCGGTCGGGATTCCTCGCGGAAACGGCGGGGGACGAGAGCGAAGCCGCTGAACGGCGGACCGCCCATGAACTTGGAGCCCGTGACGAAGACGATCGCGTCCCGCTGCAGGTAATCGGCGATGGCGGGGCTGGTGATCCGGGCCTGGCAGGCGTCGACGACAAAAGTGACGGAATCGCCATTTTTTGCAACTAATCGATCGATATCCGCCAGCGACGGCAGGATCAGGCCGGTCTTCGAGCCGTGGACGACATGGACGAGGACATGGCGGCCGGCCGCGTCTGCTTCGGCGATCGCCAACTCCATTCGCGCCGCGATCTCGGACGAAGGACGGGCCCGGCCGTGGGAGTCGCGGACGGGTACGTCGATCATCTCGACATGGGTTTCGCCCAGGCCGGGGACCGGGTCGCCCGGCACCGTCGTGACCCCGAGCGCGGTCTCCCGGCCGAAATAGCGTCCGAAGGCGGAGTGGATGCAGCCGCTCCCGACTTCGTCGGCGCCGAGCAGAATGTTGTGGGTGCCGCTCCGGCCCCGCCCGGCCGCGCAGGCCAAGGCGACATATTCCAGATCGGTGCCGGACGGGGCGAAGACGATGTCGATTTCGTCCGCGAGCGCATAGGCCCGGCGGATACGCGTTCGAAGCGCCTCCAGCCGCCCGCCATAGTCCATTCCGGAAACGCCTGGCCCGTCTCCGGCGAGCAGCGCCTCGACATGGGCGAAGGCGGCCGCCGAAATGTCGTTGGCCGTGGACGAGGCGTAGGCCAGCACCCCGCTCGGCCGAGGCGCGGAATGATAGCGGTTGAGGCCGGTTTCCGGCCGGAGGACGATCCGGGCGTCGCCGCCGGTCGTCATCAGAGCGGTCGCATCGCCTGGGGCGAGGATGGGGGCGGTCACAGGGTTACGCTCTTGGCCTTCCGTGGCGGCGGCACTATGTCCGCCCGCGCCCCTCCCTGAAAGGCGAAGTCCCGCGTGTCAAACATCCGTCCGCTCACCATCCCGGCCGAAGCCAAAGAGCGGCTGCGCATCCTGTTCATCGCCAAGCACGCTCTGTGGGAGGGCGGGCTCCACCCGGAGGACGGCAACCACGCTCTCTACCATGTCGAGGTGCGCGAGATATTGAAGGGCCTCGGCCTCAACCTCGAGCTGGCCGACAAATACGAGGCCCTGTTCCAGAAGCCCGGCGTCGACTTCGTCTTCCCGCTGCTGAACCGGGGCGGCTTCCTCAACAGCGAGATGATGCTGCCCCTGCTCTGCACCCGGCACGGAATCCCCTTCCTCGGCGCAAGCCCGATCCTGAGGGGCATGTCGGACGACAAGCATCTGACCAAGATGGCGGTCGCCGCCCGCGGGATCCCCACGGCGCCCTGGGCGATCTACCGCCGCGGAGCGCCGGTCGAGCGGGCGCGCTGCCCCGAGGGGGAGCGGATGGTGATCAAGCCCAACGCCTCCTCGGCGAGCTGGGGAGTGCAGGACGCCCACGACTGGGCGGGCGTCGAGGCGGCGATCGCCAGCATCCATTCGGAAGGCCATGATGCGATCGTCGAGCCCTTCCTCAACGGAAGCGACGTCGAGGTTCCGGTGATCACGATCGAGGGCGAGCCGGCGATCATGCCGATGATGCTGTTCGAGCAGGCCGATCCCTCGCACCTTCGAACCTATTACGAGAAGCGCGACCTCGTTGACCGGAGCCAGAAATACCAATTGGTCGAGTTCGACGACGCCGAATGGACGCCCGTCATCGCCGACTACACCCGCCGGATCGCCGAGGAGTTCCGCCCCTTCGACTACGGCCGCTACGAGTTCCGCTTCGACCGCGAAAGCGGCAGGGTCCAGTTCCTCGAGGTGAATTTGAACGCCAACCTCTGGTCGCAGAAGGTCTACGGCCGCTCGGCGGCGCTCGCCGGGCTGAGCCAGGAGCAGCTGATCGAGACCATTCTGGCGGAGAGTTTGCGCAGGCACGGGTTGCTGTAAACCCGTCTCGCGTCCTTTGCGGGAGAGATACCCCCCTGCACCTCCCCTCCCTGGAAGGGAGCGGCTGGGGCGGGTCCGCCGGAGGCGGCCGAAACTCCGATTCAGAAAAAGTCTCGCTGCGCTCGCCTACCCACCCCCGCCCCTCCCTTCCAGGGAGGGGAGCCTTCGCGGCGAGCCCTCCTCTCCGGGAAAAGCGGGGAGGGGATTGCGTGGGCACGGCCTCACTCCTAATTCGAGCGCCAGCAAAGGATTGAGAATGGCCGAGTTCACCCTCCCGAAGAACAGCGTGATCAAGGGCAAGGGGCGTAACTTCACCGATCCCGCCGGCCCGGGCCGAACCCGCAAGTTCAAGATTTACCGCTACGATCCCGATTCGGGCGAGAATCCGCGCTACGACACCTACGAGATCAACCTCGAGGCAACCGGGCCGATGGTGCTCGACGCCCTGCTCAGGATCAAGAACGACATCGACCCGACCCTGACCTTCCGCCGCTCCTGCCGCGAAGGCATTTGCGGGTCCTGCTCGATGAACATGAACGGCCGCAACGGACTCGCCTGCACCACGGCGATCGAGGATTACAAGGGCGACATCAGGATCACTCCGCTTCCGCACATGGAGGTAATCAAGGACCTGGTGCCGGACTTCACCCACTTCTTCGCCCAATATGCGGCGATCGAGCCCTGGCTGAAGACCACGACCCCAGATCCCTCGGGCAAGGAGAGGCTCCAGTCGCCGGAGGACAGGGCCAAGCTCGACGGGCTCTACGAGTGCATCCTTTGCGCCTGCTGCTCCTCCTCCTGCCCGAGCTACTGGTGGAATTCGGACAGGTTCCTGGGGCCCGCGATCCTGCTCCAGGCCTATCGCTGGCTCGCCGACAGCCGCGACGAGCAGAAAGGCGAGCGCCTGGACGAGCTCGAGGATCCCTTCCGCCTCTACCGCTGCCACACGATCATGAACTGCGCCAACGTCTGCCCCAAGGGCCTCAACCCGGCGAAGGCGATCGCCGAGACCAAGAAGCTGCTCGTGGAGCGCGCGGTTTAGGCGCCTTACCCGTCATCCCGGCGGAAGCCGGGACCTCGGGACAAGAAGTCTCGGCGGGTCTCCCCGAGGTCCCGGCTTTCGCCGGGATGACGGTCTTGTCTGCTCCCTAGACGACGATGAAGTCGGAGGCCGCGAGCGACGGGACGTTGCTGAGCGTCGCCACGAGCACGGCCGCGCCGCCTCCGGTACCGTCGGCGTCCCAGAAGAGGCGCCCGTCGTCGCTGTCGTAGAGGAACTGGCCGGTGGCGGCCGACGCGGTCGGGTTCGTTCCCGAAACCAGCGAAACCGAGCCGCCGGCGACAAGCCCGCCGCCGAAGCCGCCAGCCGAGACCTGGATCTTGTCGGTTCCGCCGAGGAAATCGGTGATCTCGTCCGCTCCGGACGCGCTGGACCGGAAGTCGAAAATATCGGCGTCGGAACCGCCGCCGAGCACGTCGGCCCCGAGGCCCCCGGTCAGGGTATCGCGGCCGGCGCCGCCTTCGAGCCGATCGTTGCCGTCGCCTGAATCGAGGGAATCATCGCCGTCCTCGCCCGAGAGCCGATCGTCGCCCAGCTCGCCGAAGAGAAGGTCGTTGCCGGCCTGGCCGGAGAGCAAGTCATGGCCGACATCGCCCCACAAGGTGTCGTCGTCGTTGCCGCCGTCGAGGACGTCGTCGCCGGCGGCGCCGTACAGGAAGTCGGCGCCGTCGCCGCCGAAGAGGAGATCGTTGCCGGCCATGCCGAACGCCGAATCGCTTCCTCCGAGGGCTTCGATCGAATCGTTGCCGGCCGTTCCGACCAGGATTTCGTCCTCGGCGGTGCCGACGATGTTCTGGCCGACCACAGCCCAGCCGCCGGGATGGTAGCCCCCGAAATTGAAGTCGGTGAAGGCCTGGGCGTCAGTCCTCTCGAAGACCACCAGGGTCTCCCAGGTGAATTTGCGGCCTTTCCCGTCGCGGTCCCACTGCAGGAAAGCGCCGGTCTCGCCCTGCTCGAGCCGCAGGAAGCCCGTGCCGAACGGGTTGGAGCTCTCGTCCCAGCCGACGAGCAAGCTCAGCACCGACCCGTTCTCGCCGGACAGGCGGAGCATGTCGCCTTCGCCGCCGGGCGTGAAATCGATGACGACGAGGGCGGCCTTGCCCCGGTCGGCCTGGACCAGCTCGATCACGTCGCGGCCGCTGCCGGTGGCGACCGTGCTCGAATAGTGGCGGAAATAATGGCGGATCGTGTCGTCGCCGTCGCCGCCGTCGATCCACTGGGCGCCGTCGGCGGAGCCGGCGGTGATTTGGTCGTGACCGAAGCCGCCGTAAAGGCTGTTGATCCCGGCGAAATCGTGCAGGCTGTCGTCGCCTTCGCCGCCGTCGAGCTTGTCGTCCCCGTCGCCGCCGTCGAGGCTGTCGTCGCCTTCGCCTCCCGACAGCTCGTCCTTGCCATTGTCGCCGGAGAGATGGTCGTTGTCGGCCTGGCCGAACAGCTGGTCGTTGCCCTCGCCCCCCGACAAAGTGTCGGCCTGGTTGCCGCCGTCGAGCATGTCGTCGTCGGCGCCGCCGTACAGGAAGTCGTCACCGTTGCCGCCGGAAATGCGGTCGGCGCCGGCCAGGCCGACCACCGAATCGCTACCGCCGAGCGCCTCGATCAGGTCGCCGCCCATCGTCCCCGTCAGAGTCTCGTCTTCGTCGGTGCCGACGATCTGCTCGCCCTTCGGCGCGGAGCCGTCGGGGTGGAAGCCGAGCCCGAAATTGGCTTCGGTAAAGGCTTTGACGTCCGTCCTCTCGAAAACGACCAGGGTCTCCCAGCCCCATTTGCGGCCGATGCCGTCGCGGTCCCACTGGAGCAGCGCGCCGTTCTCGCCCTGCTGAAGCCGAAGGAAGCCCGAGCCGAACGGGTTGGAGCTGCCGTCCCAGCCCGAGAGCAGGCTCAGAAGCGCGCCGTTCTCACCCGAGAGGCTGAGCATGTCGCCTCCGGCGCCGGGCGTGAAGTCGGTGACGACGATGGCGGCCTTGCCCCTGTCGGCCTGGACCAGCTGGATCACGTCGCGTCCGCTGCCGGTGGTGATGCTGCTCGAATGATGCCGGAAATGGAGTCGGATAATGTCGTCCCCGTCGCCGCCGTCGATCAGCTGTGCGCCGTTGACGGAGCCGGTCGCGATATGATCGTGGCCGAGGCCGCCGGAAAGGTTGTTGCCCCCGGCGAAGTCGTACAGGGAATCGTCACCGTCGCCGCCCTCGAGCTTGTCGTTGCCCGTGCCGCCGTCGAGATGGTCGTCGCCGGCGTCGCCGAGCAGCACGTCGTCCCCGTCCTCGCCGAAGAGGCGGTCGTTGCCGGCGCCGCCGAGCAGCTCGTCATTGCCCTCGCCGCCCGTCAGCGTGTCGTCGTCATTGCCGCCGTCGACGACGTCGTTGCCGCCGTCGCCGCTTGCGACGTCGTTGCCGTCGCCGGCGAGGAGGACATCGTCCCCGTCATCTCCAAAGACCGAATCGTCGCCGCCGAGTGCGTCGATCCAGTCGCCGTCGCGAGTGCCGGTCAGCCTTTCGCCCGAGTCGGTCCCGGTGGTGTCCGGGTCGCCGGCCACGACAATGATCTCGACGATGGCGGTGGACCGGGCGCCGAATTCGTCCTCGATCGTATATTCGAGGACCGCGACCCCGGTCTCGCTTCCCGGATCGAACAGGAGCTTGTTGTCGACGATCGAGATCTTGCCCGGGCCCGAGGCGGAGACGATCGTGAGGACCGCTCCATTGTCGACGTCGACGTCGTTTGCGAGCACGTCGATCAGGATGGCTTCCCTCGCTCCGGTTCGGCCGGAGTCCGGATTGGCGACAGGGCCGTCATTGGCGCCGGTCACGAACACGGTGAGGGTCGATCGATCCGTCGCGCCATGTTCGTCCGCGATTTCATAGACGACCGGGACCTCCACCCTTTCGCCTTCCGCGAGACTTTCGAAATCGCTGCCCGGGTCGAACTCGACCTGGTTCTTGTAGATGGTGGCATTGCCCCGGGCCTCCGGCGCGAATGCGCCGGTCACGGTGAGGACCGCGCCGTCGTCGACGTCGAAGTCATTGGCGAGGACGTCGACCAGGACGGCCTGATTTTCGTCCGCCTTTGCCGCATCGGGCCGGGCGTGCGGGGCATGATTGCCGTTACCGAACCCCGAAGCCGCCTGGGTCCGCGACAAGGCGAGGGCTTCGCCATCATTGCCGTCGATCAGTTTTTTATTCGCCGCCACGTGAAATTCCTTCCCCACCTCGAAGTCAGGCGCAGCGCGCACCGCATTTCCGGCGATCGTTTCCGATCGGTTTGCAATGATCCTGGCGCGGCTGCTCCCCGTGATTCGAGCAAGCGACTCAGCCCGAAGCGCTGCTCAAGGCGGACAGACTGACTCGCGCCCCGGCCGGAGTCCAGAGCGCAATGAATCCATCGGGTTGCCCCGTATTTTCCCGATCTGATCCGTCATCCCGGCGGAAGCCGGACCTCGGGAGACCCGCCGAGACTTCTCGTCTCGAGGTCCCGGCTTTCGCCGGGATGACGGTTTCAGCCGTTCCCCTAGATCACGAGGAAGTCCGAGGCCTCCAGCGACGGGACGCTGCTGAAAGTGGCGATGAGCACCGCCCCGCCCTCCCCTGTCCCATCGGCGTCCCAGTAGAGCGAGCCGTCGTCGGTATCGTAGAGGAACTGGCCCGTCGCCTCGGTCGCGCCCGGTTCCGACCCCGAGACCAGCGAGACGGGGCCGGCGGCCATCCCTTCGAAGCCGCTCGACCAGATCCGGATCTTGTCGCTTCCGCCGACGAAGTCGGTGATCTCGTCCGGCCCGTCCGAAGCCGACTTGAAGTCGAAAAGGTCGGCCGCGAGCCCGCCGGTCATCACGTCGGCGCCGGCGCCGCCGAACAGATAATCCTGGCCGGTGCCGCCTTCCAGCGTGTCGTTTCCGTCGCCGCCGTCGAGGCTGTTATTTCCGTCGCCGCCCGACAGCGAGTCGTCGCCGGTTTCGCCGTAGAGGATGTCGTCGCCGGACTGACCCAGCAGCTGGTCGTTGCCGTTGCCTCCGGACAGCCGGTCGTCGTGGTTGCCGCCCTCGATGACGTCGTTGCCGCCGTCGCCGTAAAGGAAGTCGGACCCGTCGCCGCCGAGGATGGAGTCGTTGCCGCCCAGGCCGGAGACCGAGTCGTCGCCGCCCATTGCGTCGATCACGTCGTCGCCGACCGTGCCGGTCAACGAGTCGGCGTCATTTGTGCCGGTAATCGTCTCGCCCGCAATGGCGGACCCGTCGGGATCGTAGGCCGGCTCGAAATTGTCGCCGGTGAAGTCCTCGACGTCCGTATTCTCCAACACCGCCAGCGTCTCCCAGCCCGACTCGGTCCCGGAGCCGTCCCGATCCCACTGAAACAAGGTGTCGGACCCGTCCTGCTGAAGGCGGAGGAAGCCCGAGCTGAAGGGGTTGGAGCCTCCGTCCCAGCCCTCGAGCAAGCTGAGCAGCGACCCGTCCCCGCCCGAGAGCTCGAATCTGTCGCCGCCCGCGCCGGGGGTGAAGTCGGTGACGACGATCGCGGCTCCGCCGATATTGGCATGGAGGAGTCGGATCGAGTCGACTCCGCCGCCGGTGGCGATCGAGCTCGCGGACATACGATAGTAATGGGTGATCGTGTCGTTGCCGTCGCCGCCGTCGATCGTCTGCGCCGCGTCGGTGGAATCGGCGATGATCTGGTCGTTGCCGAGGCCGCCGTTCAGGCTGTTGGCGCCGAGGCCGCCGGACAGGAAGTCCACCCCATCGCCGCCGGTCAGCGTGTCGTCGCCGTCGCTGCCGTCGAGACTGTCGTCCCCGTCCCCGCCCAGGAGCTGATCGTTGCCGAGCTCGCCGAACAGGAAGTCGTTGCCGGCTTCGCCGGACAATTGGTCGTTGCCGTCTCCACCGAAAATGAAATCGTCGTCGTTGCCGCCAGCGACGACATCGTTGCCGCCGTCGCCGTACAGGAAGTCGGAGCCGTCGCCGCCAAGGATGCTGTCGGCGCCGGCCAGGCCGGAGACGCTGTCGTCGCCGCCCAGTGCGTCGATCGTGTCGTCGCCGGGCGTGCCGGTCAGGCTGTCGGCGTCCGCAGTGCCGGTGATCGTCTCGCCCGCAATGGCGGACCCGTCGGGATGGTAGGCCGGCTCGAAATTGGCTTCGGTGAAGTCCTCGACGTCCGTATTCTCTACGACCACCAGCGTCTCCCAGCCCGACTCGGTCCCGGAGCCGTCCCGATCCCACTGAAACAAGGTGTCGGACCCGTCCTGCTGAAGGCGGAGGAAGCCCGAGCCGAAGGGGTTGGAGCCCCCGTCCCAGCCCGAGAGCAGGCTGAGCAGCGCCCCGTCGCCGCCCGCGAGCCGGAAGACATCGCCGCCTGCCCCGGCCGTGAAGTCGGTGACGACGATCGCCGCCGTCCCGACATCGGCAAAAGAGATTTCGATCGAATCGCTGCCGGTCCCGGTCGTGATGGTGCTCGCGGAAGACCGATAAAGGAGGCGGATCGTATCGTTGCCGGCGCCGGCGTCGATCGTCTGTGCCCCGCCCGAGGAATTGGCCACGATCTGATCGTGGCCGAGACCGCCGTTCAGGCTGTTGGTGCCGGAGCCGCCCGACAGATAATCGTCGCCGTCGCCGCCGTCGAGCGAGTCGTCGCCGTCGCCGCCGTCGAGGCTGTCATTGTCCGAGCCGCCCGACAGCTGGTCGTCGCCGGCATCGCCGGAGAGGATGTCGAAGCCCGCCTGGCCCGACAATTGGTCGTTATCGTCGTCGCCGTACATGACATCTTCGTCATTGCCGCCTTCCATGACGTCGTCGCCGGCGCCGCCGGTCATCGTGTCGGTGCCGTCGCCTCCCGACAGCTGGTCTTCGCCGTTCTCGCCGGCGACGTTGTCGCTGCCCGCCTGGCCGGACAATATGTCGTTGCCCTCGCCGCCCGCCAGGAAGTCATTGTCGTTGCCGCCCTCGAGGGTGTCGTTGTCCTCGTCGCCGCTCAGGAAGTCGGTGCCGTTGCCGCCGATCAGCAGATCGTCGCCGGCGAGGCCGAAGACGTTGTCGTCGCCGCCGAGCGCATCGATCGTGTCGTCGCCGGGCGTTCCGAACAGCGTCTCGCCGTCCTCGGTTCCGGTGGTGTTCGAGCCTTCGTCGCGGCCCTGGACGGTGATGGTAACGGTCGAGGAGGCGGACGCGCCATGCTCATCCGTGATGGTGTAGTCGAGGACGACGACTTCGCTCTCGCCGCTCGCAAGATGGTCGAAGTCATCGCCCGGGTCGAAGCGGACCTGATTCTCGACGATGGTGACCGTGCCCTTCCCGGGCGGGCCCGAGGCGGTGACGGTGAGGACGGCATTGTCGTCGACATCGTTGTCATTGGCGAGGACGTCGATGACGACGGCCGAATTCTCGCTCGTCGTCTTCGTATCCGGATTGGCGACCGGGGCGTCGTTGGCGCCGGTGACCGTGATCGTGACGGTCGAGGAGGCGGACGCGCCATGCTCGTCCTCGACGGTGTAGCTGACGATCACCTCCTCGGTTACGCCCAGCTCGAGGTCGTCGAAATCGGTGCCGGGATCGAACTCGACCTGGCCTCCCGACGCCGAGGCGCTGCCCTGGCCGGCCGGCGAAGACGCCGCGCTGACGGCCAGCACCGCTCCGTTGTCGACGTCGGTGTCGTTGGCGGCCGCGTCGATCAGGAGGGTTTCGTTCTCGCCGCCCGCGGCGGTGTCGGGATTGGCGACGGGGCCGTCATTTTCACCGGTGACGGTCACCGTGACGGTCGAGGAGGAGGTCGCCCCATGCTCGTCCGAGATGTCGTAGCTGACCAGGACGTCCACGCTGTCGCCGACCGCGAGGCTCTCGAAATCGCTGCCCGGATCGAACTCGACCCGGGTCCCGTCGGTCGACGCGCTGCCCTGGCCGGCCGGAGCCGAGGCGTCGGTGACGGTGAGGACCGCTCCGTTGTCGACGTCCTCGTCATTGTCGAGCACATCGATCAGGACGACCTCATTCTCGCTGGCCGCGGCCAGATCGGCGGTGGCGGTCGGCGCATCGTTGAGGCCGCTAACGTGGAATATGATGGTTCCGGTGGTGCTGCCGTCATTGTCGGAGACGGTATAGCTGAAGCTGTCGTCGGCGACCTCGCCCAGCGCCAGCGCCTGCGCCGAGGCGGAGAGGGCGTAGCTGTAGGTGCCGTTCGAGTTGAGCGTCAAAGTCCCGTAGGTGCCGGCGTAGGTGCCGGGGGTCACCGTCATCGCATCGCCGTCGAAATCGAAATCATTGTCGAGGACGCTGGCCGAGCCGCTGTTATGAGTGCCTGCGTCTTCGTTGGTCGAGACATGGTCGTCGGCCGCCACCGGAAGGTTGCTGCCGCTTCCGAGGTTGATGACCCGGTCGGCGAAGACCAGCCGCTCGACCCGGATCACTTGGTCGTGACCGTCCGCCCCGGCGCCGCCCTGATGCAGGATGTGCAGATAGCCGGCGCTGGCGAGGAAGGTATATTCCTTGATGAGGCCGGAATAATAAGCGGTGTCGAAGCCGTTGCCGCCGTCGATCAGGTCGTTGCCGGCGCCGCCGGCGAGATGGTCGCCGCCGTTCCGGCCGTTGAGGCTGTCGTTGCCGGCGCCGCCGACCAGGATATCGCTGGCATTGCCGCCGACAAGCACATCGTTGCCGTCTTCGCCGAAAATGGTATCCCCGCCATTGCCCGCGATGATCACGTCGTTTCCGCTGGTGCCGGTGTACGTCGCCACGTGGAATTCCTTCCCTCTTTGACGACCAGGCGCAGCGAACACCGCATCTCCCGCGAAAACAGAGCTCATCGAAATCGCAATGATGCTAGCGCGGCCGCTCCCGGTCTGATTTCCGTCCTGCAGAAACCGCATGGCTTGAAAGCGGAACGACGCGTGCACGTTCTTCGACGTCTTCGCGAGCGACTCGCCCCCCCGGCGCTGCTCAATGCGGTCAGAGTGACTTGTGACGCGGCGCGAGTCCAGAGCCGAAAATGAGTATCAGGATATGGAGAATGACGTGCTGCTTGAAAGCCTGCTTCATTCCCGCCACTGCCCCGCGATGACCGAGCGCCGCCTTCATCCCCTGATCCGCCACGAGCCCGATCCCGACCATCCCGGCTGGATGACCTGGGACCTTCAGAGCGAAGACATCCGATTCAACGCGACCCTCGGCAAGCTGCTGGTCCGCGCCGACGGCGAGGGGCGAGCCCGGTGCCGCATGTTTCCCGGCCTGGCGCAAAGCAATCTCGGCAATATCGTCCATGGCGGAGCGATTCTCACCTTCATCGACATGGCGATGTTCGCCGGAGGCTATGCGGCGGGAGCGACCCTCGGGCCCTCCGTGACCCTCGATCTGTCGGCGCAGTTCCTTTCCGCGGCGAAGCTCGGACCTGCGCTCGACTGCCCGGTCGAGCTGCTTCGGGAGAGCAAGCGGCTGGCGGTGATGCGCGGCCTCGTCGAGCAGGAGGGGGAGATCGTCGCTTCCTGGTCCGGGACCCTGAGGAAGCTGTCCCGGTGAGCGCGGTCGCCGACCGCTACCGGGCGCTGGTGGCGGCCGGTGAGCTTCGGCCCGATCCGGACCAGCAACAGGCGGTGGCCGCGCTCGACCGGATCGCGGCGGAGCTTGGAGCGGCGCCGAAGCAAAGGCCCTGGGCCCGTCTCTTCGGCAAGGCGCGGCCGGCCCCGCGCGGCGCCTATCTGTGGGGCGGAGTGGGGCGCGGCAAGTCGATGCTGATGGACCTCGCCTTCGAGGCGATCCCGGCCGAGCCCAAGCGCCGGGTCCATTTCCACGAGTTCATGCTCGAGGTGCACGAGCGGCTTCGCTCCGAGCGGGAGAAGGAGGAAGGGGATCCGATCCCGCCGGTCGCCCGGGCGATCGCAGCCGAGGCGCGGCTTCTCGCCTTCGACGAGATGGTGATCAACAACGCCGCCGACGCGATGATCCTGTCGCGGCTGTTCGCGCAGCTGCTGGAAAATGGAGTGACGGTCGTCACCACTTCCAATCGGCCGCCGGGCGACCTTTATCTCGGCGGGCTCAATCGAGAGCTGTTCCTGCCCTTCATCGCGCTGGTCGAGCGCGAGCTCGAAATCGTCCCGCTGAACGGCCCGACCGACTATCGGCTCGAGCGGCTCGGAGGATTCCCGACCTGGTACGTGCCGAACGGGCCGGAGGCCACCCGGGCGCTGAGCGAAGCCTTCTTCCGACTCACCGACTTTTCGGTGGAGGACCGGGCGAAGGTGCCGAGCGAGGACATTCCGGTCCAGGGCGGCCGGACCCTGCACGTGCCCAAGAGCCTGAAGGGAGTCGCCGTCTTCTCGTTCAGGCGGCTGTGCGGCGAGGCCCGGGGCGCCGCCGACTATCTCGCCATCGCGCGCCGCTACCACAGCGTCATCCTGGTCGGGATACCGGTGATGGGCCCGGACCGGCGCAACGAGGCGGCGCGCTTCGTCCCCCTGATCGACGCGCTCTACGAGCATAAGGTGAAGCTGCTCGCTGCCGCGGACGCGGCGCCGGACGCGCTTTATCCGGCGGGCGACGGGGCGTTCGAGTTCCAGCGCACGGTGTCGCGACTGATCGAGATGCAGTCGCAGGAGTATCTGGCGGCCGGGCACGGCGGCGAGTGACCCCCCTCCCTTGCAGGGAGGGGAGGTGCAACGGTTGACCGCGCCCTGAAGCCGGTCCAGCTTCCGGGCTGCTCAAATAGCGGGAGCCTCCTTCATGCGCCTTGCCGTCGTCCTCGCCCTCGGCCTCCTCTCGTCCACCGCTCTCGCCGCCGATCCGGCGCCCGACCAATGGGACTCCAAGGCCCGCGAGATCCTCGCCCGCTCGATCGAGATCCCGACCGTCCCGGGGCGCGGCCAGATGCCGGCGCAGGCGCGCTATCTCGCCGACCAGTTCAAGGCCGGCGGCTTCTCCGAGAGCGATATCCGGATCATGCCCTACCAGGCCCGGCCGGGAGACGACACGGTCGCCCTGATCGTGCGCTGGCGCGCCGCCAAGCCTTCGGGGAAGAAGCCGATCCTCCTGATGGCGCATATGGACGTGGTCGAGGCGCTGGCCGCCGACTGGTCGGCCGATCCGTTCAAGTTCCGGGAGGAAGGCGGCTATTTCTACGGCCGCGGCGCGCTGGACAACAAGGCGGGGATGGTGGCGATCACCACCGCCCTGCTTCGTCTCCGCGCCGAGGGGTTCAGGCCGACCCGGGACCTGATCGTCTTCTTCACCGGCGACGAGGAGACGGAAGGCAAGGGCGCGGCGCTCGGCGCCAAGGAGTGGCGGGAGTGGACCGACGCCGAGTTCGCGCTCAACTCGGATGCCGGCGGCGGCGCCTTCACCCGGGAAGGCCGCTCGCTCGGCTTCGGGATCCAGACGGCCGAGAAGACCTATCAGACCTTCACCTTCTCGGCGAAGAACAAGGGCGGCCACAGCTCGAGGCCGCGCCCGGACAACGCAATCTACGACCTCGCCGGGGCCCTGAAGCGGCTCGAGGGGCATCGCTTCACGCCGATGCTGAACGAGACCACCAGGGCCTATTTCACCGAGCGCGCGAAGATGGAGACGGGCGCCCTGGGCGACGCCATGCGGCGGTGGGTGGCCAATCCGGACGACGGGGCGGCCGCCGACGCGATCGAGGCGAGCGAGCTCGAAGTCGGAACGACCCGAACCCGCTGCGTCGCCACCCGCCTCGAGGGCGGCCATGCCGACAACGCGCTTCCTCAGCTCGCGAGGGCCACCGTCAACTGCCGGATCATGCCGGGAGTCGACCCGAAGGAGGTCGAGGCCGAGCTGAAAAGGATCGCGGGCTCCGGAGTGGAAGTCGCGGTGAGCGACCCCGGCGTGCCCACGCCGGCGTCCCCGCTTCGTGCCGATGTGGTCCGCGCCTATACGGACGCGGTCCGCAAGCGCCATCCCGGAGCCGCGATCATTCCGAGCATGTCGACCGGCGCCACGGACGGGCTTTATTTCCGGGCCGCCGGGATCCCGGTCTACGGAGTCGACGGCAGCTGGGGCGTGTCGCCCGACGACGAGCGCGCCCACGGCCGCGACGAAAGGCTCCCGGTCAAGGCGCTGTACGACGACGTCGGCCATTGGGTGGACATGCTGACGGCGCTGGCGGGGAAGTAATCCGCGTCATCCCGGCGTAAGCCGGGACCTCGGGGAGACCCATTGTGCCCTCTTGTCCTGAGGTCCCGGCTTGCGCCGGGATGATGGTAGCTACGACATCGCCCGGGCCAGGCGCTGGCCGCGGCGCGTCAATCCGTAGAGAGGCCTGGGCGGGAACGACTCCTCCAGCCGGCGCTCGACCAGGCGGACCTCCAGCAACTGCTTCAAGGCCAGCGACAGGGACCTCGGGCTGATCGGGCTGAGTTGGGCCTCCAGCCAGGAGAAACGCTCCCAGCGCCTGTCGAGGCGGCCGACCAGCGGCAGCGTCCAGCGCCCGAGCCCATCATTCTCGAGCCCGAGCCGGCGCCGCTCCTCCATGACCCGTTCGCACCAGGCGGCGACCGGCCGGCCGGCCTCGGTCAATATATATTCCGGGCGCAGCGGGTGACCGTGGCCGGGATTGCGCGTCAGCCAGCCGCTGCCGATCAGCTGGTCGAGAACGCCGCTCAGCATGGAGCGGGAAATGCCCAGGCGGGCGACCAGCGCTGCCGAGCGAACGCCGTCGTCGCGGCCGGCCACGGCCAGCAAGGGGAGGAACCAGCGGCTTCCAACCAGCCAGCGAAGATCGTCCCCGGAGAGCATCGGCCGATCGTACTTGACTGAAAGGATAGTTGCTATAAAAATAGTACATAAAGGGGGGGAAGGAATGGCCATTCGATTCGACGGCGGACTGACCTGCGCGATGGGCGTGAGCGACCTCGATCGATCCATCGCCTGGTACCGCGACACATTGGGCTTCGACCTGCTCTACCGGATGGAGGACGAAGCGTGGTGCGAGCTCAAGACGGGCGTCGAGCGGGTCAATCTGGGCCTCTCCCAGGTCGAGCAGGCGGGCGGCAAGGGCGGAGCGACCCTCACCTTCGGGGTCGCGGACATCGAGGCGGCGAAGTCGGACCTCGATTCGGACGGCGTCCGGCAGGACGGCCCGATCCGCGACATTCCCGGCCTGGTCAGGCTTCTCACCTTCTACGATCCCGACGACAATGCCCTGATGCTTTACGAGGATCTGCAGGGGGCTTGAGCTAATCCCCCCGGGAACGATCCGGCACGCCATGCCCCCGGCATGCCTGACTGCCGGGGGCAGTCCTCACCGGATCATGGGGGAGGAATTTCGCCGCCCCACCCGCTATAGGGCCTCCATGCGCCCCTTGGTCCTCCCCACCCTCCTCCTCCTCCTGTCCGCCTGCGGAAGCGAGCGGGAGACGTCCCGGCAACCTGACCAGGTCGAGAGATCCGCGCGGCCGCCGATGCCGGAGCTCGAGCCACCCAAGGAGACCGCGCAGGACCGCGAGGACAGTGGCGACGCCGCGGCGACCCTGAAGCTTTATTATGCGCGAATCGGATCCGGCGATTACGACTCCGCCTGGGCGATGCGCTCGGGCGAAGCGGGTGACGAGGCCCGGCGGCGCTTCGCGGACAATTTCCGGGCCTATGATACCTATCAGGCCGATGTCGGCACGCCGAGCGGGCCCGTCGAGGCGAAGGGCTGGGCCTATGTCGAGGTTCCGGTGATGATCCGGGGTACCTTCAAGGGCGGCAAGCCCTTCAGCAGCGCCGGCAGCGTCACCGTCCGAAAGGCGGTTTCCGGGCCGGAAGCCGGGTACGGCTGGCGCATCTATACGGGGGAGCGGCGCTGATTCGTCATCCCGGCGAAAGCCGGGACCTCAGGTCAAGAAGTCTCGGCGGGTCTCCCCGAGGTCCCGGCTTTCGCCGGGATGACGTTGCGCGGAGCTTTCAAGTTTGTTATGATGTCACATAACATCGAGGAGGCCGAGATGACCCGCCGCCGCCCCATCGCCTATGCCACTGTCGGCGAACAGCCGTTCAGCGAGATCAACACCACCCCGATCATCGACGTCATGCTCGTCCTCCTGATCATGTTCATCATCACCCTCCCGCTCATGACCCACAGCGTGAAGATCGACCTGCCCGGTCCCGACGTGGACGGGACCGAGAAGCCCGAAACGCACCAGCTGGCGCTCGATAACGCGAGCCGGCTGAGCTGGGACGGAGTCCCGATCACGGAAGCCGACCTTCCCGCCCGGCTCGCCGCCTTCCGCGCAGCGCCGCAGGAGTCGGTCCTCCACTTCCGCGCGGAGGCCGAAACCCGCTATGAGGATTTCGACCGGGTCCTCGCCGACGTGAAGCGCGCCGGAGTAAGGCACCTCGGCTTCGTCGGAAACGAGCGGTTCGCCCGAGCGTATTAGCAGGGAACGCAAGGGAGGCGAGACATGAAGGGCTGGGCGACGATTGCATTGTGCGGGTGGCTGGTCTCGGGCTGCGAGGATGGAGCGCCGAACCGCAACGTCACCAAGGTGGTCGTTGCCAATCCGATGAGCGACCAGCTCAAGGCGCTGAGCGAACCGACCCGCAATCTCGGCCTCTATCGCGCGATCCGCGACAACGGCCGGCGCTGCAAACGCGTCGACCAGGGCGCGTACCAGCAGCAATATAAGACGATGGCGATGTGGACCGCCCGCTGCACCGACACGGGCGAATATGCCCTCTATATCGCCCCGACCGGCGACGTTCAGGTCAGCGCCTGCAAGGACGCCAGGGAGCTCGGGCTGCCGGAATGCAGGCCGGCCGCGCCGGCCGCTCAGGCGGGCGAGACTTCGGAGAAGCGATAGAGGCCGCGAATCCGGCTGTTGAAGTGGCGGCCCTTGATCCGCGACTGCCGGAAGGCCTCGGCCGCCTCCGGCGGGACGTCGTGGAAGAGGTAGCGGCGGCCGGTGGTGAACTCGACGTCCAGCTCACGAGACTCTGGACGGTAGGCGATCGAACGGATGACGGTGGACGGCATCGACCTCCTCCCGTGATCTCGAGCTGACGGGCCGCCCCGCGACAGGGCGGCCCGAAGCAGCGGCTTACCAGCCGCGATAGCGGCCGTCGTAACGGTTGTAGCGGTTATAACGGCTATAGCGGTTGCGGTCGTAGCGGCGGTCGTGGCGGGCCTCGGCGATCTCGCGGCGGCATTCGCGAAGCTCGCGGCGATATTCCCATCGGCTGTCGGCACGGCGAAGCTCGCGCCGGCACTCGCGGATCTCCTCGCGGACCTCGCCGCGATTGCCGTAGCCATGGCCGTAGCCGCCATAGCGTTGCGCGGAAGCGGCCGTCGCCGGAAGCGCGACCGCGGCCGCCAACGTCGCGGCCAGAACATACATACGCATACCCGTCTCTCCTCGACTGGAGCGCCCGCGCGGATCGCGGGCGCCGGTAAAACGAGCGGAGGATATGCCGCGTTGCATGAACCGGAAACTACGGCGCGTTCATCGGGGGTTTAGGAGGCCGCCAGCTCCTGACCGCGGCGCCGGGAGGCCTTCAGCGTCTCCGCGACCAGCGATCTCAACCCGGGCTCGCGATCCAGGACTTCCAGCCCCGCCTCGGTGGTGCCGCCCGGGCTTGCG
>DASVVM010000063.1:0-24018 GCA_036386555.1 Allosphingosinicella sp. | reverse complement strand
GTCATCGAGCGGTTCGGCCGATTCCCCCACCGCAATTCGATCCTCGGCCGCGCGCCGCGGCCGGCGGAGGTCGAGGCGGGCGACGTGGTGCCCTGGTAATGGCGCTGGTCGAGGCCGCGCGCTTCTACAATTCGATCGAAGGCGCGATGGCCCGCGCCCGGCTCGCCGCCGACGGCATCGACTGCGTCCTGTTCGATACCGAGATGAACTGGGGCGGTCTCGACGGGGTCGTCCCGGTGCGGTTGATGGTCGACGAGGGCGACCTCGAGGCGGCGGAGCGGGTCTTGGGCCCGGCCGGCGGAGGTTGAACCGGGCGACCCGGGCCGGCATTTCCCCGTCATCCCGGCGAATGCCGGGACCTCGGGGCGACCCACCGAG
Organism: Allosphingosinicella sp.; assembly: GCA_036386555.1. Classification (GTDB taxonomy): domain Bacteria; phylum Pseudomonadota; class Alphaproteobacteria; order Sphingomonadales; family Sphingomonadaceae; genus Allosphingosinicella. Next base: position 23,640 of record DASVVM010000063.1, on the reverse strand, counting down.
ACTTCTCGTCCTGAGGTCCCGGCTTCCGCCGGGACGACGCCTATTGACAGAACAAGTGTGTTAATTCACCAACACACCATGAACGGACCGGTCCTCGAGCTTTCCAACCTCAGCAAGACCTACGGCCGGCGCGGCGGCGGAGTCCGCGCGGTCCGCGACGTCTCGCTCTCGGTCGGGGCGGGCGAGGTCTACGGCTTCCTCGGTCCGAACGGGGCGGGCAAGTCGACGACGATCCGGATGCTGATCGGCCTCATCGCTCCGACCTCCGGCGAAGCGCGGCTGTTCGGCGAGAATCTTCGCACCCATCCCGCGGTCCTCCGGCGGGTCGGCTCGCTGGTCGACGGAGGCAATTTCTACCCCTTCCTCTCCGGCCGCCGGAACCTCGAGGTGCTGGCGAAGACCCGGGGCGAAGGCGCCGAGCGGATCGAGGGGCTGCTCGACCAGGTCGGCCTGGCGAAGGACGGCAAGCGCAAGGTCAAGGGCTATTCGACGGGGATGCGCCAGCGTCTCGGAGTCGCTGCAGCCCTTCTCGGGGACCCGGATCTCGTCATCCTCGACGAGCCGGTGAACGGCCTCGACGCCGCCGGGATCCAGGAGATGCGCGCCCTCATCCGGGGCCTCGCGGTCGATCGGGGCAAGACCGTCTTCCTCTCCAGCCACCTCCTTCACGAGGTCCAGCAGGTCTGCGACCGGGTCGCGATCATCTCGAAGGGCGCGATCGTCCGGGAATCGACCATCGCCGACCTGCTCCGCCAGGACGACGGCCTCCGGATCGAGGCCGCGCCCGTCGAGGCCGCCGAGGCCGCCCTCGCCTCGCGCTGGGCTGTCGAGCGCGACGGCGACGCCCTCATCGTCCGAGCGACGCGGGCCGAGGCGCCTGAGGTGGTCCGGCGCCTGGTCGGCGCCGGCGCCGATCTCTTCCGCCTCGCGCCGGAGCAGCGCAACCTCGAGGAGGTCTTCCTCTCGATCACTCAGGAGCCGGACGATGCTTGAGGCGCTTTCCGCGGAGGCGCTCAAGATGCGCACCCACAAGGCGACCTGGTTCCTGGTCTGGCTGGTCCCGATCGCCTTCACCATCGTCATGCTGCTCATGATCGCGGCCGGCATGATGGGTTTCGAGGCGCCGGAGCAGCCCAACGTCCACAGCTGGCTCGAGAACACCACCCTGATCTGGTTCGTCCCGAACAATGCCGTCGGCCGCTACCTCCTCTCCGCCTTCGTCGTCGTCGTCTTCGCCGGCGAATATGGCTGGAACACCTGGAAGCTGATCGTCCCGCACCGGCGACGGCCTTCGCTCATCGCGGCCAAATATGCGCTGACGGTGATCCTCTTCGCGATCAGCTTCCTGTTGACCGCGGCTCTTCTGACCGGCCTCGCCTTCGTCGACGACGCTCTGACCGGAGACACGCTCCCGGCCGGAATCACCGCGAGCGTCATCTGGGGCGAGCACGGCCGGACCGCGCTCGCCGCCGTGGCGCCGGTGCTGATCTCGATCGCCTATGCGAGCCTCGCCGCGGTGCTGACCCGCTCGACGATCGCCGCGCTGGTCATCGCCATCGTCGCGACGACGATCGAGCAGGTCGTCGTCGGCTTCGGCCCGCAGCTCTACACGAAGTTCCCGTCGATCGTCTGGCCGCTCTACCAGGTGCTTCCGGGCCACCACATCGCCAACCTCGCCGACTGCATCCGCGAAGGCGCTGCCCTGAAGCGCGCCTTTCCCGGCGGCCTCGTCGTCCATTATTCCTGCACGGCCTCGCTCGCGATCCTCCTCGCCTGGATCGCCGCTTTGTGGGGCGCGACCTTCGCCGCCTTCCGGCGCCAGGACATCAATTAGGCCAATCCCCTTTCAATTCCTCCCCGAGCTTGCCTCGGGGAGGGGGACCGCGGCGCGAAGCGCCGTGGTGGAGGGGAAGGCCGACTCCGAATTTCCCCTCCACCAAGCTTCGCTTGGTCCCCCTCCCCCAGCAACCTGGGGGAGGAAGGGTCTAGAGCCGCCCGCGGATCGGCCCGAGGTCGTAGCCGGCCGCCGCGGCGGCGGCGGCAGTCTCCTCCGCCGGCGCTCCGCGCGCGGAGCGGGCCAGGGCCCAGAGGAAAGTCGAGCGGGTGCCCGAGCGGCAGAAGGCGAGCACCGGTCCGTGCTCGAGAGCCTCGGCCATCGCTTCGATCCGCTCCGGCGGGAAGCCGCCGGCGATGGGGATGTGGCGGTATTCGAGCCCCGCCGCCCGGGCCGCGGCCTCTATCTCGGACGAAGCGGGCTGGTCCGGCTCCTCGCCATCGGGGCGGTTGTTGACGATGAGACGGATTCCCAAAGCTGCGGCTTCACCGATATCCGAGACGGCGAGCTGGCGGACGGAGACGAAGGTGGTCTGATCGAGCCTGCGCATGGGAGGCCCCTACGCCGCCCGAGCCCATCCGTCATCCCGGCGAAAGCCGGGACCTCGGGGAGACCCACCGAGGCTTCTCGTCCTGAGGTCCCGGCTTTCGCCGGGATGACGATCAGCCAAATCCCCGCACCACCTCCACGAACGCTTCGCCATAGCGCTCCAGCTTGGCCTGCCCCACCCCAGTGACCCGCGACAGTGCGTGAAGAGTCTCCGGCCTGAGCTCGGCCATCTCGCGCAACGTGCTGTCGTGGAAGATCACGTAGGGCGGCACTCCGGCCTCCTTGGCCAGGTCGCGCCGGCGGGCGCGCAGGGCCTCGAACAGGGGGTCATGCGGGAGGTCGGCCCCGGTGCGCTCGCGGCGCTTGCGCGGCCGGCGGGCCGGCGGGAGGACCAGCTCGAGCTTCTCCTCGCCGCGCAGGATCGGCTTGGCGGCCGGGCCGAAGCTGAGGCCGCCATAGGGATCGGCCCGGAACGCGTCGCGGGCGAGGAGGGCGCGCGCCACCGGTTTCATCAGCGCGAGCTCCTCCTCGCCGGCGATTCCGAAGACGGAGACCCGGTCATGGCCGAAGCTCCTCACCTTCTCGGTGTCGCGGCCGGCGAGGACGTCGGTGAGATGTCCGAGCCCGAAGCGCATCTCGGTCCGGAAGGCGGCGGAAAGCAGCTTCCTCGCCGCCTCCGTCGCGTCGACGGTGACCGGCGGCGCCAGGCAATTGTCGCAATTCCCGCAGCGCTCCGGGGGCTCCTCGCCGAAATGGCGCAGAAGCAGGGCCCGGCGGCAGCCCGCGGTCTCGACCATCGCTGCAAGCGCGTTGAGGCGCTGGCGCTCGCCCGGCCGGCGCGCCTCGGGCACCTCGGTCTCGAGCCGCTGGCGGGCCCGCGCGAAATCCTCGGCGCCCCAGAAGAGCCAGGCCTCGGCCGGGTCGCCGTCCCGGCCCGCCCGGCCGGTCTCCTGGTAGAAGGCCTCGATCGACTTGGGCAGGCCGGCATGGGCGACGAAGCGGACGTCGGGCTTGTCGATGCCCATCCCGAAGGCGATGGTCGCGACCATCACCATGTCCTCCGACGAGACGAACGCCTTCTGGTTCGCGGCCCGAACCCGAGGATCGAGCCCGGCATGGTAGGGCAGCACCTTGCGCCCGCCCTCGGCGAGCTGGACGGCGAGCTTCTCGGTCTTGTCGCGGCTGGTGGCGTAGACGATTCCAGGCCCGGGCTGCTCGGCGAGCAGGGCCTTGAGCTGCGCGCCGACCCCGTCGCGGGGACGGACGTGGTAGCGGATGTTGGGTCGGTCGAAGCCGGCCACGATCAGCCCGTCGCCGGGGATTCCGAGCTGGACGAGGATGTCGGCGCGGGTCTGGCGGTCGGCGGTCGCGGTGAGCGCCAGCCGCGGCACGTCCGGAAAGGCGTCGAGCAGGGGTTTGAGGAGCCGGTAGTCGGGCCGGAAATCATGGCCCCATTCCGACACGCAATGCGCCTCGTCGACGGCGATCAGGGAGAGCGGCGTCCGTTCCGCAAGCTCCCTGAAGCCACTCCCGCTCGCCCGCTCGGGCGCGACGTAGAGCAGGTCGAGCTCGCCCCGCTTCAGCCGCGCCAGGGTCTCCTGGCGGTCCTCGTCGGCCGAGGTCAGCGACGCCGCGCGGATCCCGAAGCCGGTGGCCGAGCGTATCTGGTCGTGCATAAGCGCGATGAGGGGCGAGATGACGAGCGCGGTGCCGGGCCGGGCGAGCGCCGGCACCTGGTAGCAGAGGGACTTGCCGGAGCCGGTCGGCATCACGGCGAGAGTGTGCTTTCCCGCCATGACCCGTCCGATCACCTGCTCCTGGACTCCCCGGAAGGCCGGGAAGCCGAAGGTCTCGTGGAGGATGGAAAGGGGGGTCACGCGCCGCTGCTAGCGGAAGCGGGAAGGGCCTGTCGAGACCGGCGGGTGCCGGTCTAGATCATTGGATATCCGGTTATATTTCCGTCGTCCCGGCGCAGGCTGGGACCCCGGTGGGTGAGTGCACCGGTGTCTTTCACCCCCCGGGGCCCCAGCCTTCGCTGGGGCGACGAGACCTATTCCGCCGCCTCGGCCTTCTGCTCCGCCTCGCTCTGCTGCCTCGCCCACATGTCGGCGTAGAGCCCGTCCTTGCGCAGCAGCTGGGCGTGCGTGCCCCGCTCCGCCACCCGGCCCTCGTCCAGCACCACGATCTGGTCCGCGTCCACCACCGTCGAGAGCCGATGGGCGATGACGATCGAGGTGCGGCGGGCGGTGACGCTCTGCAGAGTCTCCTGGATCGCCGCCTCGGTCCGGCTGTCGAGGGCGCTGGTCGCTTCGTCGAGGATCAGGATCGGCGGGTCCTTGAGCAAGGTCCGCGCGATGGCGACTCGCTGCTTCTCGCCGCCCGAAAGCTTGAGCCCGCGCTCCCCGACCTGGCTTTCATAGCCTTCGGGAAGGCTGAGGATGAAGTCGTGGATCGAGGCCCCGCGCGCCGCTTCCTCGATCTCGGCCTGAGTCGCGCCGTCGCGGCCGTAGCCGATATTGTAGCCGATCGAATCGTTGAACAGCACGGTGTCCTGGGGGACGATCCCGATCGCGGCCCGAAGGCTCGACTGGGCGACCTGGCCGATGTCCTGGCCGTCGATCGTGATCCGGCCGCCGGTCGGCTCGTAGAATCGGAAGAGCAGGCGCGACAGCGTCGACTTGCCCGCGCCCGACGGCCCGACCACCGCGGTTACCGTCCCGGGCTCCACATCTATGTCGATTCCATGCAATATCTGGCGATTCCCGTCATATCCGAAGCGGACTCCCTCGAACCGGACCCGGCCCTGCGTCAGGCGCAAATCGGGCGCCCCCGGGACGTCCTCCACCTCGGCCGGAGTGTCGATCAGCGCGAACATCGCCTCCATGTCGATCAGCCCCTGGCGGATGGTCCGGTAGACCCAGCCGAGCATGTCCAGCGGCCTGAAGAGCTGGGCGAGCAAGGTGTTGACGAGGACGACGTCCCCGGTGGTGAACTGGCCGCGGCTCCAGCCCCAGACGGTGTAGCCCATCGCTCCCGCCATCATCAAATTGGTGATGAAGGACTGGCCGACGTTGAGCCAGGCGAGGGAGGTCTCGTTCTTGACCGAGGCGTCGGCGAAAGCGCGCATCGCGCCGCCGTAGCGCTGGGACTCGCGGGCTTCGGCGCCGAAATATTTGACCGTCTCGTAGTTGAGGAGCGAATCGACCGCCCGGCCGATCGCCTGGTTGTCGACCTCGTTCATCTGCCGCTGGAGCTTCGCCCGCCATTCGGTGACGAATCGGGTGAAGGCGATGTAGGCGACGACCATGACCAGCGTGGCGATAACCAGGCCGGTCCCGAACTTGACCCCGAAGATGACGCAGATGACGGCGAGCTCGACCGCCGTGGGAGCGATGTTGAAGAGGAGGAAATAGAGCATCATGTCGATGCTCTTGGTGCCCCGCTCGACGATCTTGGTGAGCGCTCCCGTGCGCCGCTCCAGATGGAACCGGAGCGACAGCCGGTGGATGTGGGCGAACACCTTTTCGGCAAGCCGCCGGGCCGCGTCCTGGCCCACCCGCTCGAAGATGGCGTTGCGCAGATTCTCGAACAGCACCCCGGCGAAGCGCGCGCCGGCGTAGGCCAGCACCAGCCCGACGGCGAGGCCGACCGCGGCATCCGCCCCACGCGCGCTCCCCGACATGATGTCGATCGCGCCCTTGTAGACGAAGCCTGTGCTGAGCGAGATGCCCTTGGCGAGAAGCACGAGGAGGAAAGCGATCACCACCCGAGCCTTCAGCCTGGGCTCTCCCGCCGGCCACAAATAGGGCAGGAAGCGCCGCATGGCGCTCCAGCCGGCCCCGGGGGCGGTTTCTGAAGATTCGAGGGGACGCATCGCACTATAAGTAGGACCGGGAGGTCCCGAACCCAAGCTGCCCTTTATACCCCGTCATCCCGGCGAAGGCCGGGATCCATGAACACCGCCGCTTCCGGTTTCGGGCAATCGTGTTCATGGATTTCCGGCGTTCGTCGGACGACGAAGACACAGGACACGGAATAACTTGACTATCCGTAGAATCAGGATCATCTGCATTATACGGCTGTGCGGGAATTGACCCGGGCGGTGCCTCGCGCATCGGTGTTCACGCAGTCGAGGAACGAAGCATGACGGAACCGTTATTGACGGTCTCTGCGAAGGAGGTCGCGAGCAAGTTCGGCTATTACACGGACGAAGCCATGCTTCATCCCGTGGGTATCCAGCGTCACGGCATTACTCGGGTCGTGATGATCTCGCTGAAGGAATATGAGCGCCTCCTGCGCCGCGATCGCCAGGTTCTTCTTGTGAAGGATCTCGACGATGACACCCTCGACGCCATCCGGAACGCCGAAATCCCCGAAGAATCCCGGGGGCTCGACCACCTCATGGACGATCCCGCGACCGACTGACGTCCTCTCCTACGTCTACCTGTGGCATCGCGAAGCCCAGGAGGGACGAGAGGAAGGCATCAAGGAGCGCCCGGTGGTCGTCGTGGTCGGCATCCAGAAGCGCGAGCACGGCATTCAGTTGCTGGTCGTCCCAGTGACCACCGGACCTCCGCGCACCGGCGACTCATCCGTGGAAATGCCACCTCGGGTCAGGGCGCATCTTGGGCTTGGCGAGGAACGCTGCTGGATCGTCACGGACGAGTATAATCTGTTCACTTGGCCCGGTCCCGACATAAGGCCCGTTCGGAACAGCGGCATGGTCGATCCCCGCTATGGCTCAATCCCGGCCAGACTGTTCGACGAGGTGAGGGCCCGTATCGAACAGGCTGCCAAGGCCGGAAAGCTCAAAGAAACGAAACGCACCGAATAAGCTGCCGATCGGATAGTCGTCGTGATGGGCTTGTTTCAGCAAGCTTCCCACGGAGGGTCCGGACGCCTGAGAATCAGCTCGGGCTGCAACAATTGAAACAAAAAGCCCCGCAGCTTGACACAGAGCCGTGACGCGCCGGGCCCAGACATGGCTCCAGCGAAACCGCCGTTCGCCGGATCGCCTGCGAAACAATTGGAACGGCGAGGATTCACATGGGTTTAGCTGATCATGGAACCGCTCACCTTCATCATCGCGATCATGGGCTGCGGCGAAGGCGACGCTCCGTGCCAGCAGGTCAGGACCCTCGAAGCGCGCTATGAGAGCCAGGCGGCGTGCACCGCGGCGACGGAAGCGGCACTGACCCAGAACACGGATATCGACTTTCCAGTCGTCGCGGCCGAATGCGTCGCGGCCGGCGCGAAGGCGAATCCGCCCAGGGCCAACCAGGTCCTGATCCCCGGGCCGGGCCGCGCCGACCTCAAGGTAAGCCCGATCCGGAGCTGAGGCTCCCGTCACGCTATTTCGTCATGCTGAACTTGTTTCAGCATCCAGCCTGGAGCCGGCCCCGCGGGCGGAAAGCTGGACCCTGAAACAAGTTCAGGGTGACGGCATTCACCTCTCGGAACCCCTTCGCGGAGCGTCGGTTTCTCTTCTGAACTCCAACGAGGACCCATCATGACCAAGAGCAGCCATTCTTCCGGATTCGACCAGCCCCAGAATCAGAACAATGCGATGTCCGACGATCCGGGCGACGGCAGCCGCAAGTCGTTCACCACCGGGCGCGACGGCGGCAAGACCGCCGCCGAGAAAGCGCCGAAGCAGGACGACCAGGACGAATCGACCATCGAGGCCTTCGGCGAGGAAGGCGCGGGAATCGCGGCCAAGGAATAGCATCATGAGCGATACCGAGACCCTCGACATGATCCACGAGGATTCGCTCCCGGGGCATGAAAGCGAATTGGAGCCCAAGCCGGACTGGGCGCCGCGCTATCCCGGCTCCGGCCGGCTCGACGGCAAGGTCGCACTCATCACCGGTGCGGACAGCGGCATCGGCCGCGCGGTCGCGGCGCTGTTCGCCCGCGAAGGCGCAGACGTCGCGATCCTCTATCTTTGCGAGCATGACGACGCGAACAAGACGAAGGAGATCGTCGAGAGCGAAGGCCGGAGGGCGATCGCGATCGCCGGCGACGTCGGCGACAAGGCCTTTTGCGAGCGCGCCGTCGAGGAGACGGTGGCGAAGCTCGGCAAGCTCGACATCCTCGTCAACAATGCCGCCGAGCAGCATCCCGACGAGGAGATAACCGACGTCACGGAGGAGCAGCTGAAGCGAACGTTCCAGACCAATTTCTACGGTTATTTCTTCATGGTCCAGGCCGCGCGTCCGCACCTCAGGCAGGGTTCGACGATCATCAACTGCACGTCGGTGACCATGTACAAGGGCTCGGAAGCGCTTCTCGATTATTCGGCCACGAAGGGCGCGATCACCGCATTCACCCGCTCGCTCTCCCAGAATTTGATCGGCGAGGGGATCAGGGTCAACGCGGTCGCCCCTGGGCCGATCTGGACTCCGCTGAACCCGTTCGGTGGCCAGCCGCCGGAGAAGATCCCCGACTTCGGCAAGGACGTGCCGATGGGCCGGCCGGGCCAGCCCAGCGAGGTGGCGCCGAGCTTCCTTTTCCTGGCCTGCGAGGATTCGAGCTACATGGCCGGCCAGGTGCTTCATCCCAATGGCGGGGAGGTCGTCAACGGCTAGCGATGCGAGGGTGCGACGAGCGCGATTCGTGCTATAGCCGCTGCTCTGAACGAGGGGCGACGATGAACAGGCTGATCACCGGCATCGTGCTCGCCATGCGCGCATGACCCGTTACAAGAGCTTCGGCGCCTTCTGGCCGCATTACCTGCGCGAGCACTCCCGGCCGGCGACTCGGCGGCTCCATTATGCCGGCACCGGGCTCGTCCTGGTCTTCGCCGCGGCGGCGCTGGCGAGCGGCGACTGGCGGCTGCTCGCGGCCGTGCCGCTGGCCGGATACGGCTTCGCCTGGGTCAGCCACGCCGCGGTTGAGCGGAACCGGCCGGCGACCTTCACCTACCCTCTCTGGTCGCTGGCGGCGGACTTCAGGATGGCTTGGCTCTGGGCGGCCGGGCGGCTCGACCTGGAGCTTGAAAAGGCTGGCGTGGAGCCGGACGGGCGAAGGAGCGCTGGCGATGCCCGCTGATATGAAGCATGCCGACGCCGCCGAGGCCATTACCGGCCTGCTGCTCAAGCTCAGGGCGCGGGACCTGGTGGGCAGCGAGGAGGAGGAGGTGCTCCGCGCCTCGGTATCGGACCTGCGCGAGCATCCGGAAGGTCGCACGATCGTCCGGACGGGTACGACGCTGAGCGCCTCGACCCTGCTCGTCGACGGGATAGTCTGCCGCTACAAGGACCTTGCCGACGGCCAGCGGCAGATCATGGAGCTTCACGTCGCCGGCGACTTCGTCGACCTTCACGGCTTCCTGCTGAAGCAGCTCGACCACAATGTCGGAGCGATGACCCCGGTCAGGGTGGCGCTCTTCCCTCATGACGCGATCCGCGGGATCACCGAGACCCATCCTCACCTGGGCCGGATGCTTTGGTTCTCGACCCTCCTCGACGCGGCCATCCACCGCGAGAAGATCCTGTCGATCGGCCGGCGCAGCGCGCTTGCGCGAATCGCCCATATCTTCTGCGAGCTCCTGGTCCGGCTGCGGATCGTGGGCCTGGCCGACAATGAAGGCTACGACCTTCCGCTCACCCAGGCGGACCTCGCCGACGTCACCGGCCTCACCTCGGTTCATGTCAACCGGATGCTCAAGAAGCTTCGCGACGAGAACCTGCTGACCTTCCGCGGCGGGAAGGTGAGGATCGGCGACTGGGACCGGCTTCAGCGCGTGGCGGAGTTCGATCCGACCTACCTCCATCTGGAGCGAAGGCCGAGGTAGGCCACCCTTCGATTCCTCCCCCAGCTTGCCTGGGGGAGGGGACCGCGATGCGAAGCATCGGGGTGGAGGGGCAATTCTGAGTCCGTATTACCCCTCCACCGCGCTTCGCGCGGTCCCCCTCCCCGAGCAAGCTCGGGGAGGAATTAGATATCCACCACCTCGAACCCCTTCCGATCCGCCATCCGCTGCGCCAGCATCGAACGGTGGCATTCCGGCGCCGCGCGTTCGTAGCAGAGCAGGGCCGAGGGGCGGGCGGCCGCCTCGGCAAGCGCCTGCTCCATCGCCAGCCCCGCCTCCGGAGTCTCGAGCTGCACCGCGTAGATGGCGCGCATCTCGGCGGTCCGCCCCGCCCGCGCCGCCTGGCGCCCGTCCGAGGGGGTGCCGAGTGCGCGCAGATGAAGATAGTCGATTCCCCGCTCCCGGAGTCCTCCGGCGAGGGCGGTCTTCGAAAATCCCGGCCGCCGAGAGGCGGCGACGGCCCGAACGTCGAGGACGAGCCCGACGCCCGCCGCCTGAAGCTCGTCGAGGAACTCCGACTGGGTCTTGGCTTCATAGCCGATGGTGAACAGCGTGGACATCCGCACGGCCCTAGCAAAGAGGCGTGTGCAAAGCTTCCCTTTCCGCCGCTCAGCCGTTATGGCGGCGCGGTTTTTGCGAGCCGGTCCAAGAGGGTAAATGGCCAAGGAAGAGCTACTCGAGATGCGCGGGCAGGTGGTCGAGCTGCTGCCGAACGCCATGTTCCGCGTGAAACTCGAGAACAATCACGAGATCCTCGGCCACACCGCCGGCAAGATGCGCAAGAACCGCATCCGGGTCCTCGTCGGCGACGAGGTGCTCGTCGAGCTTACCCCCTACGACCTGACCAAAGGTCGGATCACCTACCGATTCAAGTGACGGCCCCGACAGGTCGACATTCTGAACGCGGTTCGGAATATCGTTCGTTGCGGGCGATGCGAGCAAATATCGGAATTCTGAAATGGGACCCGCATGGGGCTATGGGGCGACTATGCGTCTGATTCTCGCCTCGGCGTCACCCCGTCGCCTCGATCTCCTGGCCCGCCTCGGGCTCACACCCGACGCCGTGGTTCCGGCGGAGATCGACGAGACCCCGCTCAGGACCGAAATTCCCGATCGGTACGCCTGCCGAATGGCGATGGAGAAGGCCGCCGCCGTCGCCGAGCCGGGTAGCGTCGTCCTCGCCGCCGACACGGTGGTCGCGGCGGGCCGGCGGATCCTTCCCAAGACACAGACCGAGGACGAGGCGCGGACCTCGCTGACTCTCCTGTCGGGCCGCCGCCACCGGGTCCACTGCGCGGTCGCGGTGACCGATGCCGACGGCCGCACCCGGATGCGCCTCTCGACCAGCCTGGTCGCCTTCAAGCGACTCTCCTCCGACGAGATCGAGGCTTATCTCGCGGCGGGGGAGTGGCGCGGCAAGGCGGGCGGCTATGCCATCCAGGGCCGGGCGGAAGCCCTGGTCCGGATGCTGTCGGGGAGCCATTCGGGCGTAATGGGCCTTCCCCTCTACGAGACCCGCGCGTTGCTCCGGGCGGCAGGCTATCCCCTTGGCTGAGTGGCTTTACGAGGAGGGGATCGGCGAGAACCGCGCCATCCTCGTCGAGGACGAGGACATAATCGCGGCGGCGATCGAGCTTCCGGGCGAGCTGCGCTGCGGGTCCGTCCTGGCCGGCCGGCTCGTCCAGATCGCGATTCCGGGCCGGCGGGGCATCGTCTCCACCGACCAGGGCGAGGTGATGGTCGAGCCTCTGCCCGCGGCGCTGACCGAAGGGCGGAAGGTCCGTGTGGAGATCGTCCGCGAACCCATTGCCGAGCCGGGCAAGCCCAAGCTCGCCAAAGGCCACATCACGGATGCGGACGAGGAGGAAGGCCCCAGCCTGGCCGAGCGTATCGGCTCGCCGCGCCCACTTCGGCCGCTCGGCCCGGACCTCTTCCATGAGGCCGGATGGGACGAAGTGATCGGCGAGGCGATCGAGGGCGTGATCGATTTCGGCGGCGGCGAGCTCAAGATGAGCCTGACTCCGGCCATGACCCTCTTCGACGTCGACGGGTTCCTGCCGCCGTTCGAGCTGGCGCTGGCCGGCGCGGAGGCCGCGGCGCTGGCGATCCGGCGCCTCGACATCGGCGGATCGATCGGGATCGACCTCCCCACCCTCCCCTCCCGCGAGGAGCGGCTCCGCGTCGTCGCTGCGCTCGATGCCGTGCTTCCGCGCCCGTTCGAGCGGACCGCCGTCAACGGCTTCGGCTTTCTCCAGGTGGTCCGGCGCCGCGAGCGGCGGTCGATCCCGGAGCTTATCCAGTGGGACGAAGCGGGCGCCGCGGCCCGCGACCTGCTTCGGACGGCGGAGCGCGCAGTGGGCGGCTGCGAGCTCGTCGCCTCGCCCGCCGTGATCGCACGGCTTCGGGCCAATCCGGACTGGCTGGAAACGCTGGCGAGGCGGGTCGGCGGCGCGGTCGCCTTGCGGGAGGACCCGTCCCTCACCACATGGCGAAGCCATGTCCACGTCAAGCCTTCCTAAGCGCGGCAAGGGCTGCCCCCTTTGCGGCAAGCCCGCAAGCGCCGAGCACAAGCCCTTCTGCGGCCGCGGCTGCCGGGACCGCGACTTGCTGAACTGGCTCGGCGACTCCTATCGGGTTCCCGGCCCGCCGGCCGGGGAAAACGCGGAACCCGGGCTGGACAGCGAAGGCTGAGCCCTTCTATAGGCGCTCGTCTTCGGCTCCGCCGGAACGCCCAGGTAGCTCAGTTGGTAGAGCACGTGACTGAAAATCACGGTGTCGGCGGTTCAATTCCGTCCCTGGGCACCATTCTTCAAAGCTCTGGATATCAAGGAGGCAAGTTCGTGTTCGTCGGCGGAGGCCCATCGAATTTCGCCGCACCAGGGGTGAGCCCGACGGGACGGATCGAGCGGCCGGGATCGCCCCTTTCATGAAAGGCATAATCCTTGCCGGGGGAAGCGGTACCCGGCTTTTTCCCGCGACCGTGGCCGTATCGAAGCAATTGCTCCCGATCTACGACAAGCCGATGATCTATTACCCGCTGTCGGCGCTGATGCTGAGCGGCATCCGCGAGATATTGATCATCTCGACTCCGCGCGACCTGCCTTCGTTCCGTCACCTGCTCGGCGACGGCAGCCATTTCGGCATCTCCCTGAGCTATGCGGAGCAGCCGAGCCCGGATGGACTGGCGCAGGCCTTCATCATCGGCAGGGAGTTCGTCGGCGACGATTCCGTCGCGCTGATCCTCGGCGACAACATCTTCTACGGCGCCGGATTGCGCGGCCTCGTCCAGGCAGCGGCGAGCCAGGACTCCGGCGCGACCATATTCGCCTATCGGGTCGACGATCCGCAGCGCTATGGGATCGTCTCATTCGATCCCCGGACCGGCGTGGCGAACGACATCGTCGAGAAGCCGGCCGAGCCGACATCGCCCTGGGCGGTGACCGGCCTCTATTTCTACGACAATGACGTTCTCGACATCGCCGCCTCGATCCTGCCGTCGGCGCGGGGCGAGCTGGAGATCACGGACGTCAACCGCGCCTATCTCGAGCGGGGCGACCTCAGGGTCACGCGGCTCGGCCGAGGTTTCGCGTGGCTGGACACAGGCACCTACGACAGCCTGCACGAAGCGGCGGTGTTCGTCCGGATGCTGGAGCAGCGGCAGGGGATCAAGGTGATGGCGCCGGAGGAGATCGCCTTCGAGCTCGGGTTCATCGACGCCGACGCCCTGGTCGCCAGTGCCGAGCGGCTCGGCAAGTCCGACTATGCCGCCTATCTGCGACGGCGCGCGGCCGAGGGGCGCGAGCTGCCTTTGCCCCCCAGATCGTGAAGGCCGGAATGCAGGGTTCCAGAACAATTCTCGTCACCGGCGGAGCCGGCTTCATCGGCTCCGCGGTCTGCCGCCATCTGGTCGGCGTTGGAGTCCGCGTCGTCAACCTCGACAAGCTGACCTATGCCGGCAATCTCGCGTCCCTGGCCGGAATCGAGAAGGCGGCGAACTACCGGTTCGTCCGGGGCGACATTTGCGACGGTGCGCTGGTCTCGCGCCTGCTGGCCGAAGAGCGGGTCGACACGGTGATGCACCTTGCCGCCGAAAGCCATGTCGACCGCTCGATCGACGGCCCCGCGGATTTCATCCAGACCAACATCGTCGGCACCTTCACATTGCTGGAAGCGTCGCTCGGTTACTGGAGGGAGCTGGACGACGCTGGTAAGCGAGCCTTCCGCTTCCATCACGTCTCCACCGACGAGGTGTTCGGCGACCTTCCTTTCGACGACAGCCAATTCTCCGAAAGCAGCCCGTACAAGCCCTCCTCCCCTTATTCGGCAACGAAGGCGGCTTCCGACCATCTCGCTTTGGCCTGGCACCATACTTACGGCCTGCCGGTCGTGCTTTCCAATTGCTCGAACAATTATGGCCCTTACCACTTCCCCGAAAAGTTGATTCCGCTCGTCATTCTCAACGCCGTGAACGAGCGGGAGCTGCCCGTCTACGGCAAGGGCGAGAACGTTCGCGACTGGCTGTACGTCGAGGACCATGCGCGCGCGCTGGATCGCGTGGCGAGCGACGGGGCGCCGGGGGAGACCTATTTGATCGGCGGCCGCGCCGAACGAACGAACCTCCAGGTCGTCGAGGCCATTTGCGACCTGCTCGATGAAAAAAGGCCGCGGGCCAACGGCGAGCCCTATCGGAACCTGATCAATTTCGTCACCGACCGCCCCGGCCACGACCGCCGCTATGCGATCGATCCGAGCAAGATCGAGCGCGCGCTGGGATGGCGGCCCCAGGAGCATTTCGAAGGCGGGCTTGCCAAAACCATAGACTGGTTCCTGGCGAATGAGGAGTGGTGGCGCCCGCTGCGGGACCGTTATGCCGGCGAACGGCTCGGCGCGGCGACCGGAGGCTCTTCGGTCAGAGCGGTCGGAGGTTCGTCGGATGAAGTCCGCCCCCAGGACCAAAGGAAACCTGCATGAACCTTACAAGGCTAGTCCAAAAGGGCCTTGCCCGCCGGGGATTCGAGCTGAAACGCTCCGCGGAGCCGGCCTATGTCGACGCTTCGGCGATCGGAACGGCGGAAGCCCTCATCGAGGGACATACGATGCTCTCGCACACGCGCCTTGTCAGCCTGGCGGACCAAATCGTGTGGTGCAACCGGACGGGCCTGGAAGGCGCGTTTGTCGAGTGCGGGGTGTGGAAGGGCGGCGCAGTGGCCCTGATGGCCTATATGTCGAAGCGCTCCGGCCGCGAGGACAGGCCGCTCCACCTGTTCGACGCCTTCCAGGATATCTGCCCGCCCGATCCCGCCGTGGACGGCGAGAAGGCGCTGCGAGAGACGGAGAGGTTCGGATCCTTCGAGCAAGGGGCGTTGAAGCCGCTGAGCGGCATTTACGACAGCATGGGCGGCCACGGCACCACCGAGGCTTGTCGCGAGGTGATCGGCAAGACCGGCTATCCCGCGCAGAACGTTCACTTTCACGTAGGCTGGTTCCAGGACACGGTGTTCGAAGCCGCAAAGACCCTCGGCCCGATCGCACTGCTCCGGCTCGACGGGGACTGGTATGAATCGACGAAGGTATGCCTGGAGGCCTTCTACGACCTTGTCGTCGAAGGCGGCTTCGTCATCTTCGACGATTATCTGACCTACGAGGGCTGCAAGAAGGCCGTCGACGAGTTCTTCCAGACCCGCGGCATCGACCCGTTCCTGATCCGCGCCGACACCTCATGCTATTATGTGATCAAGACCTAGGGGTTGCCTAGAGCTGCTCCGTGAAGAAGGCGGCGGCGGCGTCGCAAACCCGGTCGACATCGTCGGCGCTCATCTCGGCGTAGAGCGGCAGCCGGACCAGGCAGTCGCTGTAGCGGTCGGCCTGAGGCAGCGGCCGGCCGTCATGGCGCTCCGTGAAATAGCGGCTGGCGTGAAGCGACTGGTAATGAAAGGTGGCCTGGATGTTCCGGCTCCGCAAATAGGCCAGGAAGCGATCCCTGGCGTCGAGCGACGGCAGGATCAGGTAATACATGTGGGCATTGTTCGACGCGTAGTTCGGGACGTGCGGCGCCTGGATGCCCTTCGCCTCCGCGATAGCGCGCAACCGATCGTCGTAGCGTGCCCAGATCGCGAGTCGGAGCGCCTGGATCTCGTCGACCGATTCGAGTTGAGCGAGCAGGTACGCGGCCACCAGCTCGGAGGGCAGGTAGGACGAACCGACATCCACCCAGCCGTATTTGTCGATCTCGCCGCGGAAGAAGGCCGATCGGTTGGTCCCCTTCTCGCGGATGATCTCAGCCCGCTCGACGAGGTCGGCCCGGTTCACGTGAAGCGACCCGCCCTCGCCCGCGATGACGTTCTTGGTCTCGTGGAAGGAGAAAGCCGCCAGGTCCCCGAGCGTTCCGAGCGGCTGGCCGCGATAGGTGGACGCGATCCCCTGCGCGGCGTCCTCGACGATCCACAGCCCGTGCCGCTCGGCGATCGCGCGAAGGGCATCCATGTCGCAGGCCACGCCGGCATAATGAACTGGGACGATCCCGCGCGTGCGCGGGGTGATCAGCTCCTCGACCGCATCGTGGTCCAGATTGGGCTGGCTGGCGAGGCTGTCGACGAACCGGATCTCGGCGCCGCGCAGGACGAACGCATTGGCGGTTGAGACGAAGGTGAAGCTCGGGACGATCACCTCGTCGCCGGGCTTGATATCGCACAGGAGCCCCGCCGCCTCGAGCCCGTCCGTGCAGGAGGTGGTCAGAAAGGCCCGGCCCGAGCCGAGCAGCCGCTCGAGCAAAGCCTGGCTCGCCTTCGTGAAGCGCCCGTCGCCGGACAGCTTCCTCTCCGCCATCGCCTCCGCGATATACTGCGCTTCGCCGCCGGCCACATAGGGGCGGTTGAACGGAATGGTTATCGCCTTGTCCATAGGTGGTAGATGTCCGTCTCTGAGGTGAGGGTGAACCCGCGGCTTGTATAGAATAAGCAGGCGGCGCGATTGGCCCGCTGAGTGGCAACCCACAGATCGTTCAGCTTTTCGCCGGCGGCCCACCGGCGGGCGGCGGCCACCAGCTCGGTCCCGACGCCCGCGCCGCGTTCAGCGGCGTCGACTCCGATGAGGCCGATCCGCGCCCGGTTCGAGGCTTCCCGCTTTACCGTCACGAAGCCCGTGATCGCATCGTCGCGGCGCCATACGAAAACCGCGTCAGCCATCCGGCCGGCCAGGCTGTTGCGGATCCAAAGGCGATAGAGCTCCTCCCAGCGGGCCTCGCCTATGCGCGGATCGAGCCGGAAGCGAGAGAAGCGGCCGCTCTCGAGAGCCAGTGCCTCCAGGGCTGCCCGGTCAGCGGCGTTCGCCGCCTCGGCGATCCGCTCAATTTCCTGCGCGACGGGGGCGGGGGCCTCGACCGGCGCGCGATAATCGAGCTTCGTATCCACCAGCCGTGCCCCGGCATCTTCCAAAATGGGGCGGAGCCGAGCCGAGTCTCCGACGTGGGCCACCACGAGCAGGTCGAACGCGCGCGCTTCATCGCTGCGAAGCACGGCCTGAAGGGTGTCGGCGGTAACGGCCGGGCCGGCCTGAAGCGTTCCCACGTTCACGCCCAGGAAGTCCGTCTCCCAAGGCAGGGATCGAGGACCGGGAAAGGCATGGACGTCAACGGACACGATAGGCGCCCCTGCGCAGGATGACGCGGACGATTTCGTTGAGGACGCCCCGGATGTAGAGTAGCTTCATCGGGAGGCTCATTCGAGGCCGGACGGGCTTCGCGATGGCGTGGATGGCCGCCATCTCCTCCTCCGCGCGCGAGATCGAATAGACCCCGGCGGACCGGACCGATCGCTCTCGCAGATCCGCCCGTTCGTCCTCCGGCATTGCGGCGAAAGCGGCGATAGCCTCCGAAAATGGAACGAGACATTCATCGCCGGCCACATCAGATGTATATATGCCGCGGCGATCGCAGAAATATCCGGGCGTCGTTGCGTCGGGGTTGTCGTCGAGCGCCACCAGCGAGGGCACGCCCAGGGCCGATGCTTCGATCAGCGTCGTGCCCGCTCCGATGTAGAGATCGGCTTTGCCGACCTCGTCCTGGAATCGATCGTACGGCACCCGTCCCGCCAGCGTGACCAAATCCTCCACTCCGGCTTCAGCGATGATGCGCTTGGTCCGATCGAACTCCTGCCCGTCGCCGATCACCGTCCAGTGAACCTTGACGCCCGCGGAGCGCAGGTCCCTCAGGACGAAGGGCAGGGTGAAATGATAGGTCTTGAAGGGCATAAAATTGCCAACGGAAACAATCTGGATCGGATCGCCGGCCGGGCGATGAGTGCGTCTCGACGGACGTGCCTCGGGCAGCTCGATGAGGAGTGGGGAGACGTGGGACTGCTTCACCTCGGCTCCGAGCACAGGCTCGTGCCAGGTTCGGCATCCCTCGGTGCAGAAGACGATGTTGGGCGCGCCGAGCTGGGCGAGGAGGTCTTGGGAGATGCGCGATTTGTAGTCTTCGGTTTCGCCCAGAAACTCCCATTGCGAGAAGACGCCGGTGACCAGCCGCGCTTCGTCTTGCCGCTTGAGGGATAAAGTCCCGAAGATCAGGGCGAGCCGGCCGGTCGTGAAGATCAGGTCGGCGTCAGCCGGTGCGGCCGGGGCGATCGGCAGGAGGGGAACGGGCGTCAGGTGCGTCAGAAAACGGACCGGGACGACTTCGCGGTAGCTGTGCAGAAGCCCCGCGTCGAACTTGCGCTTGACCACCCAGACCTCCAGATCGTGGCCCCGGGCTGCAAGGGCCCGGCACATGCGCAGGCAGTAGGTTTCTATACCGCCGAGCGTAAGCTGGCCCAGCACGAACAGGATCTTCAAACGAGGGCTCCACAGGGGTCCGAAAGGTCCAAGAGAGCGGGTCCTATGGAGTGCATTGTCCGTGGCCGCAAGGCGGCCGGGGGCAGGAAGAACAGCGATGAGGGAATCCTGCCGGCCGCTGCCCGCGCTACGCGGCCCGGTCGGAACCGGTCTTATCAGCCGGAGTTTGACTCGATGAAAACGGGCGATCGGCTGCGTATCGGCCGGCATTTTGAGCAAAGGGCAGCGGCAGGCTCGCGCGACCATCCCTCATAGGCTCCCGGAACTGGAGGTTAGGTGGCGATTACCTGGGGAGAAGCTGAACTCCTGATCTATCTGGCACGCGAAAATGTAATAAAGGGCCGAGTGGCGACGTTCGGTCGGATGACGATGCTCGTTAACGGCAAGGATGTCAAAGAACTCGCCAAACGTCTCGACGGATATACGCCGGCCGTCGCTCAGCTCCCCGATGGAGATATAGACGATCAGGCCTTCTTCGCTGCCCTGGGCGTGGCTTCGTTGACTTCTATCGACGCCATGGACGTCGATCGGCCAACGATGATCGCCGATCTATCCAGACCCCTACCCGAGAAATTACACGGGTCGTTTGACGCCGTGCTCGACTCCGGCACCATGGAACATGTCGCCAATTTCGCCTCTTGCCTCCAAAATTCCTGCCGACTTGTAAAAGTCGGTGGCTACGTGGTTCATTCGATTCCCTCGACCAACTTCCTCGACCATGGCTATTTTTCGGTATCGCCCATTTTTTATGTGGACTTCTTCGAGGTCAATCGGTGGCGCCGCCATTTCCTGGCACTGTACGGCACGATATGGACAAAAACGAATGCGGAGCGCACCTACTGGAGCTATACGCCGGAGGTCTTCGGTCAGGCGGAATGGACGGGGCAGTTCAACCGCCCCATGTCCGTCGCCTCCGTCGCCCAGCGAACCCCTGAGTCCACATATTCGTTCGAGGGCGTGATCCAGCGGGAGTACAAGCCGGTTGCGGCGGCTGCCGATGGTTCCGCCGCAACAAAGATCGAACGTATTCGATCGTTCGGAAAGGCGCTGGCCAAGTCCAACCCTGGCCTCGCGTCGCTGGGCGCACAATTCTGGTATTGGTGGATTGCCCGACACACCCTGGCAAAAACGCGTTTCCGCCTGGCCAGCGCCCCGGCTCTCCTCAGCGACTAGATGAGGCCTCCAGGCCGTTTACCCGCCCACCCTCGCTACCGCCTTATGACTCGGTTGCCGCTTCCAGGGGCCGGGACTAACGGGAACCTTCCCCCGCCCTCATTCATCTAATCTGCGTTGCATTTCAGCACTTTTCCTTAAGGAGAGTCGTACGAGCCAAGCCCATCTCAACGCGGTCGCCAGCGCCGTTCCCGCGCACGACGTCCACGAGCCTTTCATCCGCTGGGCGCAGGCGCGGCTTCAGGAGCCGCGCGCGCGGGCCTTGTTCGCCCGGATGGCGGCCCGGTCCGGGATCGAGCACCGCTGGTCCGTGCTTCCGCCGGCGCCCTACGGCAAGTCGCCGGTGGATCCGGGCGGCTTCTACCATGGCCCACTGCCGACCACGGGCGCCCGGATGGACATCTATGCGCGCGCCGCTCCGAGATTGGCGATCGAGGCGATCGAAAAGCTTAACGGCAAGGCGACGCCTGCGGGAATCACTCACCTGATCGTCGCCAGCTGCACCGGCTTCGTCGCGCCGGGGATCGACCAGATCATCGCGGCTGAGCTCGGCCTGGCGGGCAGCGTCGAGCGCACCCTGGTCGGCTTCATGGGCTGCTACGCCGCGGTCTCGTCCCTCCGGCTCGCCCATCATATCGTCCGCTCCGAGCCCGAGGCCCGGGTCCTGGTAGTCACGGTCGAGCTTTCCAGTCTTCACCTCCAATATGAGCAGGACGTCGAGCGACTGCTCGCGGCCTTGCAGTTCGGCGACGGCGCGACGGCTTCGCTGGTGACCGCCGAGCCGAGCGGCTTCGCCCTGTCGCGGCCGTTCGCGGCGACCCTGCCGGATTCGGGCGAGCTGATCCGCTGGCGGGTGGGAGACCACGGCTTCGTCATGGACCTGTCCGGCGAAGTGCCCGGGCGGATCGGAGAGGCCCTCCGGAATCAATCGGTCCGCGAGGCGATGTTCGGCAACGAGGCTCCGCAGGCCTTCGACTCCTGGGCGGTCCATGCCGGCGGGCGCTCGGTGCTCGACTCGGTCGAGCACGGCCTCGACCTGCCGCCGGAAGCCCTGGCCCAATCGCGCGAGGTGCTCGCCCGCTACGGCAACATGTCCTCTTCAACCTTGCCTTTCGTGCTCGAACGGCTGCTCGCCGACCCGGGCCGCCGGCGCGGGATCGCCCTGGCCTTCGGCCCGGGCCTCGCCGCGGAGGGCTTCCACTTCGAGCGGGTGGCGTGAGGACGCTCAGCCGGCGAGCCCGGGACGAAGAGCAGATGGACGACCCGTCGCTCGATCCCGAAACCTATGACGCGGTGCTGAAGGGGCTCGGCCGGGTCAACGCCTGGACCCTTGCCGCCCGGCCGACCCTGGCCTTCCTCGCCCGCGGCACTCGGGGTCGGGAGGGGTTCAGCCTGCTCGACGTGGGATCCGGCGAAGGGGGAATGCTGAGGACGATCGCGAGATGGGCGCGGCGCCGTGGCCTGTCGGCGCGGCTTACCGGAGTCGACCTCAATCCCAAGAGCGAAGGCGTGGCACGGGCCAGGACCCCGCAGGGCATGCCGGTCGAATACCGGACTGGAGATTATCGCGACCTCGGCCGGTTCGATTTCGTGGTGAGCAGCCTCGTCGCCCATCATATGACGGACGGCCAGCTCCGCGACTTCCTGGGCTGGATGGAAGCCAATTCGGACCGCGGCTGGTTCGTCAACGACCTTCACCGTCACGGCTTCGCCTATTTGGGCTTTCCCCTGCTGGCCGCGCTGCTCCGGGTCCACCGCATCGTCCGCGAGGACGGACGGCTCTCCATCGCCAGATCCTTCCGCCCCGGCGACTGGAAGGCGGTCCTCGCCGAGGCCGGCCTGGCCGACGGGATCCGGGTACGCCGCTACTTCCCGTTCCGGCTGTGCGTCGAACGGCTGCGCTGATCGTCGGCGGCGGGCCCGCCGGCTCGGCCGCGGCCATCGCCCTGGCGCGGGCCGGGGTCGAGGCGGAGATGTTCGAGCGGACGGAGGGCCCGCACGACACGGTTTGCGGCGGCTTTCTCGGCTGGGACGCGCTCGCGGCGCTCGAGCGGCTTGGGCTCGACCCTGCGGCGCTCGGAGCCCGGCCGATCCGCCGCCTCCGGCTGATCTCCGCGCAAAGGTCCGTCGAGGTGGCTCTGCCCAGGCTCGCCGCCGGCCTCTCCCGCCGCACGCTCGACGAAGCCCTCCTCGCGGCCGCTGAACGCGCCGGGGCCGCCGTAAGGCGCGGACGGACCGTGAGGGCCGCCGACCTGGCGGAGCGCCGGGTGCGGCTCGACGACGAGGAAGGGCTTTCGGGCGAGGCGCTCGTCCTCGCCACCGGCAAGCACGAGCTTCGAGGCGCCGCCCGGCCGGTGGACATATCGACCCGGCCGCTCGGGCTTCGGGCATCCCTGAAGCCGAGCCAGGCCCTGACGAATGCGCTCGACGGGATGATCGAGCTCCACCTCTACGACGGCGGCTATGCCGGCCTGCTCCTGCAGGAAGACGGCACCGCCAATCTCTGCCTGTCCGCGTCGCGCGGCCGGTTGAAGACCGAGGGTGGGATCGAGCCGCTAGTGGAGCGGCTGGCCGGCGAGCTTCCCGCTTTCGCCGAGCGCCTTCGGCAAGGCGAGGCGGGGCCATGGAGCGCCGTATCGGGAATTCCCTACGGCTGGCGCGGGACGGAGACGGTCGAAGGCGTTTATCGGGTCGGCGACCAGGCGGCCGTCATCGCTTCCCTCGCGGGGGACGGGATCGCCATTGCGCTGGAGAGCGGACTGGCCGCGGGCCGGGCCATCGTGGGTGGCCAGCCGGCGACGCAATTCCAGCGCGACTGGGCGCGCCGGGCGCGGCAGCCGATTGGGCTGGCGGAGCTGCTCAGGCGCTCGGCGGAGAACCCGATGGCGCGACAGGCGATGATGGGCCTGCTCGGCTGGTTCCCGTCGCTCGCGCCGCTGGCGGCGAGGCTGACGAGGATCGGGTAGCCCCGATCCTCCCCATCGCCAGATGGGGAGGGGGACCACCCGAAGGGTGGTGGAGGGGTAGCTGGCTCAGGCCTCGGCAATACCCCTCCACCATGCTTCGCATGGTCCCCCTCCCCCCGCTTCGCGCGGGGAGGATCAAAGGATCAATATTGCTTCCTATACCTGACGTTGACGTTGTTGCCGCCGCCCGAGGTCCCGACCTGGGAGAGGATGCTGAGCGCCTTCGACAAGGCGATCTCGATCTGGGTGGCGGTGAAGCCGCGGGCGTCGGTGATGATCTCCAGATAGATGTCGTCGGAGACGTAGAAGCCGGCTGCGATGGCGGTGCCTCGGCCGGTCGTATCGTCCGCGCCGAGGATCCGAAGCCGGTCGAAGCCGCCGGCGGAGCGAAGCTTGCCGAGGGGATTGAGCCCGCCGCCGCCTCCGCGCAGGCTGTTCAGCGAGGTGGCGAGCTGGACCGCCTGGAGCGCGGAGAT